>NZ_LZKF01000019.1:0-82279 GCF_001672665.1 Mycobacterium sp. E2238
GCCGAGCTTCCAATTCGCCAGCACCAGGTAGTAGTCGATGTTTTCGGTGGAAAGCCCGCTGACCGACTCGTAGTGCCGCAGCAGTTCGCTGCGGGTGGGCATGCCGGTCATGTCGAGATAGAACCCGTCGGCGCGCGGCTCTTCGCCGTCGTAGCCCAGCAGGCACCACGCCAGGTCCAGCAGCGGGTCGCCGACCGTCGTCATCTCCCAGTCCACGATCGCGGCGAGCCGCGCCGGCTCCCCATGGGCGAACATCACGTTGGCGAATTGGTAATCGCCGTGCATGATGCCCGGTCGGTAATGCGCGGGCCGATTGTTGCGCAGCCACTCCGAGGCCTCGTCGAGGCCCGGTAGGTCGCGCACCTTGTAGGCGTCGAGGAAGGTCAGCCAGCGGTCGACCTGCCGCTCGTGAAATCCGTCCGGGCGTCCGAAGCCGTCCAGACCTTGAGCCCGCCAGTCCACCCGCCCCAGCTTCGCCGCGCCCTCGACGAGCTGAAAGGCCAGCCCGCGCCGGGCGTTCAGGTCGGTGTCGAACGGTGGTTGCCACCCGCCGTCCATAGGGCTCCAGCCGTCGATGGCCTGCATGACGTAGAACGGCATGCCGAGCACGGTGCCGGTGTCGTCGGCGGCGATCAGCGCCGCGTGCGGGACGTCGGTGCCGGACAGGGCACGCACCAGCCGGATCTCGCGCAGCAAGCCGTCGATGCGCGCCGCATCGGCGCGGGGGCCGGGCATCCGCAGCACCATCCGCTCGCCGCCGCGGTCGAGCAGATACAGCGTGTTCTGCGAACCGCCCTTCAGCTGCTCCAGCCGCGGTTCCTCACCGGCGCCCGGCGCACCGTTCGCATCCAGCCAGCGGGCAAGAACCCCCGCGTCAAGCCGGTCCTGATCCATCGTCGTCATCCGCACACCCCGCTCTCTGTGTGGAGAATAGCATTCTCCACGCGGGCCGCTGCCCCTTTCGTTCAGTCCGGCTTGTGCGCGGTGAGCAGAAACCCGGGCGCCATGAAGTGGCCGTCGTCGTCGCGTTCCAGGTGTGCCAACGGACCATCGGAAACCGCGGGCGCGTTGCCGTACACCTTGGCCGGGCGCAGCTCGTCGACCCGCCAGAGCGCCGAGACGGCGTCGCGCAGCTCGGCTTCGGCGAAGCCGCGCGGCCCTTGATCGGCGTCGCCCAGCGCGCCGGCGGCGAAGGCAAGGATGTAGAGCGCCGCCCCGGGGGCGGCCGCCCGGAGGATCGCCTGCAGATAGTCCTGGAGCTTCTCCGGCGGCAGCGCATGGAACAGCCCGCTGTCCATGATCGTGGCGAAGCGGCCGTCATAACCGCGGAAGTTTGTGACGTCCGCCTGCGCGAAAGTCACCGTCGTCAGTCCTTGTTCCGCGGCCGCCATGGCGGCGGCCTCGATCGCGGTGGCGCTGCTGTCCAGGCCCACCACGGTGTGCCCCCGCGCGGCCAGGGCCAGCGACAGCGCCGCATGGCCGCAGCCGGCGTCCAGCACATCGCTTCGGATACTGCCCGCGTCGATCAGCATGGCCAGCTCGGGCTGCGGCCGCCCGATGCTCCATGGCGGCGGCGTCTCCTGCCGGTACGCCACGTCCCAATCCCTGCTCGGCTCGGTCATTCGCCCTCCTCGCGGTCGGCCTCCTGCTGAACCCCATTTTGCGCGGACCGGTCCGCATGCTTTGAATGAACGCGTCGCGCTCAACCACAGACAGGGACACACCCATGCAATTGCTTCTGGTCCGGCACGCCCTGCCGCTGCGCAGCGAACACGGCGAGGGCTCCGACCCGGACCTGTCGGACGAGGGGCTGGCGCAGATCGAGCGACTTCCCAAGGCGCTGGACCGGTTTCCCATCTCCCGGGTGGTGAGCAGCCCCCAGCGGCGCGCCATCCAGACCGCCGAGCCGGTCGCCGCGGCGCGGGAGCTCACGGTCGAGATCGACGACCGATTCGCCGAATATGACCGGGATCTCCCGCTGTACATCCCGGTCGAGCAGATCCGCCAGGAAATGCCCGAGGAGTGGGCGCGCCTGGCCCAGGGGCACCTGCCCAGCGCGGTCGACGAGGACGCGTTTCTGGCCCGGGTGCGCGCGGCGGTCGACGACCTCGTCGCCTCCGTCGATCCCGAGGACACCGTCGCGGTGTTCAGCCACGGCGGGGTGATCAACGTCCTGTTGCACCAGATTCTGGGGACGTCCCGGCTGTTGTCGTTTCCCGTCGACTATGCGTCGGTCACCCGGCTGCTGTTCTCGCGATCCGGTCAGGCGACCGTGGCGGGGGTCAACGGAGTCGAGCACGTGTGGGACCTGCTGCCCCGAAATCAGAGGTGGTAAACAAGTCCGGTGACTTCAGCTGACCAACTCGAGGGCCTCGACCTGGCCTCGCTGGATCGGTACCTGCGTTCACGGGGCATCGGACGCGACGGTGAGCTGCGCGCGGACTTCATTTCCGGTGGCCGTTCCAACCTGACGTTCCGCGTCTATGACGACGCCACCAGCTGGCTGGTCCGGCGCCCGCCGCTGCACGGCCTGACCCCGTCTGCGCACGACATGGCCCGCGAGTACCGGGTCGTCGCCGCGCTGCGGGACACGCCCGTCCCGGTGGCGCGCGCGATCGCGCTGTGCGAGGACGACTCGGTGCTGGGCGCGCCGTTCCAGATCGTCGAATTCGTCGCCGGCCAGGTGGTGCGCCGTCGGGCCCAGCTCGAAGCCTTCAGCCACACCGTCATCGAGGGCTGCGTCGACTCGCTGATCCGGGTCCTCGTCGACCTGCACAACGTCGACCCCGAGGCCGTGGGACTGGCCGATTTCGGCAAGCCCAGCGGTTACCTGGAGCGCCAGGTGCGGCGGTGGGGTTCCCAGTGGGCGTTGGTGCGGCTGCCCGACGACCGCCGCGACGCCGACGTCGAGCGCCTGCATTCCGGTCTGCAAGAGGCCATCCCGCAGCAGAGCCGCACGTCGATCGTGCACGGCGACTACCGGATCGACAACACCATCCTGGACGCCGACGACCCGACGAAAGTGCGCGCCGTGGTCGATTGGGAGCTGTCCACCCTCGGGGACCCGCTCAGCGATGCGGCCCTGATGTGCGTGTACCGCGACCCGGCGCTGGATTTGATCGTCAACGCGCAGGCGGCCTGGACGTCACCGCTGTTGCCGACGGCCGACGAGTTGGCCGACCGGTACTCGCTGGTCGCCGGCCTGCCGCTGGCGCATTGGGAGTTCTACATGGCCCTGGCTTACTTCAAGCTGGCCATCATCGCCGCCGGCATCGACTTCCGCCGGCGGATGTCGGACCAGGCTCGCGGGATGGACTCCGACCACATGCCGGAGGTCGTGGCCCCGCTGATCTCCCGCGGGCTGGCGGAGCTGGCCAAGCTCCCCGGTTAGGCCCTAGCGCGCCGCCGCGTGATGCTTCTTGGCCGCGCGGCGCAGTTGCAGGATTCGCGCGGTACCGACGGCCACCGTGATCAGCCCGCCGACCACCGCCGCCAGCAGGATGGCCACGCCCAGCGGCAGGCGCCAGTGCCAGCCCAAGAACGTAAAGGGCGTCTCCGCCGTGTTCTGGGTGATGAAGATCAGCAGCAGAATCAGAATCAGGAAGCCGCCGATCAGGGACGACCACAGCGCGCCGGCGCGGGTGAACCCGATCGCCGGCTCCTTGGGCGCCGCGCCCGGCTTGGGTGCCGCTGCGGGCTTGGGGGGCGGCTGGCTGGGCGAGGCAGGGGGATGGCTGCTCATAGGGTCATCTTTGTCCCATCCGGCACAGAATGAAACCAAACCGCGCAACCGGCCCGCTGGGTCCCGGCGCGCGGGCGACTCTGAGGTTAGTGTCGGCGGTATGGGGATGCCGTCGCGCGCGCACCGCGCGGTCATCCAAGCGGCCGTGTTGTTCACGGTGATCTCCGTTCTGGTGGCGTGCAGCAGCTCCGACCCGCTGGGCGCCCAGGTCCGCAGCCCCAAATCCATCGTCGTGGGGTCCGGCGACTTTCCGGAATCGCAGATCATCGCCGAGATATATGCACAAGCGTTGCAGGCCAACGGATTCGAGGTGGGCCGACGGATGGGGATCGGCAGCCGGGAGACCTATATCCCGGCGCTGAAAGACCATTCCATCGACCTGGTGCCGGAGTACATCGGCAACCTGCTGCTCTACTTCGCGCCCGAGTCGACGGCGACCATGCTCGACGCCGTCGAATTGGAACTCGACCGCAGGCTGCCCGGCGACCTGGCGGTCCTGACGCCCTCGCCGGCCACCGACACCGACACCGTGACGGTGACGGGCGGGACCGCTGATTCGTGGAAGCTGAAGACGATCGCCGACCTGGCAGCGCATTCGGCGGACGTGCGGTTCGGGGCGCCGTCGGCCTTCGCGAACCGGCCGTCCGGCCTGCCCGGGCTGCGGCAGAAGTACGGACTCGACATCAGGCCGGGCGACTTCGTCGCCATCAACGACGGCGGCGGCGCGGTGACGGTGCGGGCCCTGGTGGAGGGAAGGGTCAACGCCGCAAACGTTTTCACCACGTCCCCCGCGATCCCGCAGAACCATCTGGTGGTGCTCGAGGACCCGGAGCACAACTTCGTGGCCGGCAACATTGTGCCGCTGGTCAATTCGCAGAAGAAGTCGGACCGGCTCAAGCAGGTGCTGGACGCCGTGTCGGCGAAGCTGACCACCGCCGGGGTGGCCGGACTCAACGCCGCGGTTGCGGGAAACTCCGGTGTCGACCCCGACCAGGCCGCCCGGGACTGGCTGCGGGACAACGGTTTCAACCATCCGGTCGGCGCATGATCGTCTTCGACAAAGTCAGCAAGGCCTTCGCCGACGGGACCACCGCGGTGGACCAGTTGAGTCTGGTGATCCCGAACGGGAAGTTGACCGTCTTCGTCGGCTCGTCGGGAAGCGGCAAGACCACGGCCCTGCGCATGGTCAACCGCATGATCGAGCCCACGTCCGGCACCATCACCATCGACGGCGTGGACGTGTCCACCCTGGACCCGGTGCGGCTGCGCCTCGGGATCGGCTACGTCATCCAGCACGCCGGCCTGATGCCGCACCTGCGGGTAATCGACAACGTCGCAACGGTTCCGGTGCTCAAGGGGCAGTCCCGCCGGACGGCTCGTGCCGCCGCCTACGAGGTGCTCGAACGTGTCGGGCTGGACGCCAAGCTGGCCACCCGCTACCCCGCGCAGCTGTCCGGCGGTGAGCAACAACGCGTCGGTGTGGCGCGTGCGCTGGCGGCCGACCCGCCCGTCTTGTTGATGGACGAGCCGTTCTCGGCCGTCGACCCGGTGGTTCGGCTTGACCTGCAGAACGAAATCCTGCGTCTGCAGAGCGAATTGCACAAGACCATCGTCTTCGTCACCCACGACATCGACGAGGCGCTCAAACTCGCGGACAAAGTCGCGGTCTTCAGGGCCGGCACGTTGCAGCAGTACGACGAACCCGCACGGCTGCTGTCACGCCCTGCCAATGATTTCGTCTCGAGGTTCATCGGTCTCGGCCGCGGCTATCGATGGTTGCAACTCATCGACGCGGCCGGCTTGCCGGTGCATGACGTGCAACGCATCAGGGCGTACGACCTCGCCGACACCGGCCCGGCGGACGGCTGGGCGGTGGTGGTGGACGGCGATGGCGCTCCGCTGGGCTGGATCGATTCCGAAGGCCTGCGCCGGCATCGTGCGGGAATGCCGTTGTCGGACAGCATGAGTGGCCTCGGCTCGTTGTTTCGTCCGCGCGGGAACCTCAGCCAGGCGCTGGATGCGGCGCTGTCGTCGCCGTCGGGTGTGGGCCTCGCCGTCGACGAAGGCGGAAAAGTCGTCGGCGGTGTGCTGGCCGACGACGTGCTCGCCGCGGTGGAAACCCGAAGAAAGACCTGACCGGGGAACCGACATGCACTACCTGCTCACCCACCTCGACGACGCCTGGGCGCTGACCATCGTCCATCTGCGGTTGTCGTTGGTGCCGGTGCTGATCGGCTTGGCCCTCGCGATCCCGCTGGGCGCTGCGGTGCAACGCGCACCGGTTGCCCGCCGGCTGACGACGGCGACCGCGAGTGTCGTGTTCACCATTCCGTCGCTGGCGCTGTTCGTGGTCTTGCCGATGGTCATCGGGACCCGCATCCTCGACGAGGCCAACGTCATGGTCGCGCTTACGGCCTACACCGCGGCGCTGCTGGTGCGGGCGGTGCTCGAGGCACTGGACGCGGTGCCGGCCCAGGTGCGCGACGCCGCCACCGCCGTCGGCTACTCGCCGATCGCCCGCATGCTGAAAGTCGAATTGCCGCTGGCCATTCCGGTCCTGGTCGCCGGGTTGCGGGTGGTGGTTGTCACCAACATCGCGATGGTCTCGGTGGGGTCGGTGATCGGCATCGGCGGCCTGGGCACCTGGTTCACCGAGGGATACCAGACGAACAAGAGCGATCAGATCCTTGCCGGCATCATCGCGCTCTTCGTGCTGGCTGTCGTCATCGACGCGTTGATCGTGGTGGCCGGCCGCCTGGCCACGCCGTGGGAGCACGCCGGGCGTTCACCACGCCGGCGGTCGGTGGTGGCCCCGATAGTGGGTGGCGCGCGATGAACTTCGTCCAGGGGGCCATCTCCTACCTATTGACCGCCGACAACTGGACCGGCCCGGTCGGGCTCGCGGCGCGAGTCCTGGAGCATCTCGAGTACACGGCGGTCGCGGTGGGCGCCTCGGCGCTGATCGCGGTTCCGGCCGGGCTCATCATCGGGCATACCGGCCGCGGCACGGTGCTGGTGGTCGGCACGGTCAACGGGTTGCGCGCCCTGCCGACGCTGGGTGTGCTGTTGCTCGGGACGTTGCTGTTCGGGTTGGGGATGGGGCCGCCGCTGGTCGCCCTGATGCTGCTGGGCGTCCCGGCCCTGCTGGCCGGCACGTACGCGGGAATCGCCAACGTGGAGCCGACCGTGGTCGACGCGGCCAGGGCGATGGGCATGACGGAGGCGCAGGTACTGTGGGTGGAGGCGCGCAACGCGCTGCCGTTGATCCTCGGTGGGCTGCGCAGCGCGACGCTTCAGGTGGTCGCCACCGCCACGGTGGCGGCCTATGCCAGCCTCGGCGGGCTGGGCCGATACCTGATCGACGGAATCAAGGAACGCGAGTTCCACCTTGCCCTGGTCGGTGCCTTGATGGTGGCCGCGCTGGCGCTGGCGCTGGACGGGCTGCTCGCGTTGGTGGTGTGGGCGTCGGTGCCGGGCACCGGACGACTTCGCCACACTTACCCGACAGGCCTGCCGCGGTTCGCCCGCACGTCTTACGGTAGGTGAGTGAACGCAGACCCCTCTGATGGCCCTCGGCGCGTGTGGCAGGCAATGTTGACCTGGCGTGCCCAGGACGTCTCCCGGATGGAATCGGTACGAATCCAGGTGTCCGGCAAGAGGATCAAGGCGAACGGCCGTATCGTCGCCGCCGCCACCGCCACCAACCCCGCGTTCGGCGCGTACTACGACCTGCAGACCGACGAGACCGGCGCCACCAAGCGGCTGGGAATGACGGTCACCCTCGCCGAACGGGAACGCGTGCTGTCCATCGCCCGGGACGAAGAGAACATGTGGCTGGTCACCGACCACCAGGGCGAGCGGCGAGCCGGGTACAACGGCGCGCTTGACTGCGATGTGGTCTTCAGCCCGTTCTTCAACGCGTTGCCCATCCGGCGGCTCGGCCTGCACGAGCGGGCGGACTCGGTCACCTTGCCGGTCGTCTACGTCAACCTGCCCGACATGGCGATCACCGCGGACCTCGTGAGTTACACCAGCACGGGCGGCCACGACGGGATCAAGCTGCACTCCCCGGTCGCCGACACCGTCGTGAGCGTGGACGACGAGGGCTTCATCGTCGACTATCCAGGCTTGGCAGAGCGGATCTGATCACGCCGCCCGCCCGGCCCGCGGCGGCCAATTCCTCGCGCCAGTTCTCGTCGCCGATGATGACGTGGAAGATGTCGGAACGCGGAAAGCTGTCGTAACGCGTGCGGGCGGCGTGGCCGGCCTCGACGAGTTCGGCCACCGAATCGTTCGCGACCAGCGACTCGCGGGCCCGGCTGAGCAACTGGATCACCCGGTCGACCGTCGGCACCAGCTGGTCGGAGTTGCCCTCACACATCGCCCGCACCAGGTCGGGGGCGGTGCCGGCCACCCGCGTCCCATCGCGGAACGACCCGGCGGCCAGCGCGAACGCCAGCGGCACGTCCCCGGCGATGACCGCCAGCGCCTCGGCGAGCAGGTGCGGCAGGTGCGAGATCGCGGCCGCCGCCGCGTCGTGGTCGTCGGACTTGGCCGGGACCAATACCGCACCGCAGTCCAGGGCCAGCGTCATGACCATCGACCACACCACCGGGTCGACGTGGTCGTCCACGCTGATCACCCACGGCGCCCGGGTGAACAGGCCCGGGTGGCCGGCGGCCCAGCCCGAATGGGCGGTGCCCGCCATCGGGTGGCCGCCGACAAATTTTTCCTGGAGGCCGGCCGCGACAACCTCGTCGAGCACCGCCCGTTTGACGCTGGTGACGTCGGTCAACGGGCAGGTCGGGGCCAGTTCGGCGATGTGGGCGAGCATGCCGGCCAGCGCCGGCATGGGCACGGCCAGAACGATCAATGCGCCGGCGTCGGCGGCGCGGGTGAGCGTCGCCGTCAGGTCGGTGGTCGCGTCGAAGCCGTCGGCGGCGGCTCCATGCGCGCCTTCGACCGACCGGTTGTAGCCGAACACTTCCCGGCCCGCTGCCGTCGCGGCCCGCATTATCGACCCCCCGATCAGCCCCAGCCCGAGCACGCACACCGGTGGTTGAGAAACAGGGCTAGCCACAGACCTAAGGTTGGCACAATCCGGCGTCGGCGGTGCGTCAAGATGTCGCCGCGGTTCGCTCCATCTGGTCAGGGGGCCTGGTCTGCGACTACCGTAAGCGGCCATGGGAGCACAACGGGCCCCAGCCCAAGGCCTGTCCGCGGATACGCCGGACGGTTTCGGCGTAGCGGTCGTGCGTGAAGAAGGCCAGTGGCGGTGTTCCCCAATGGCCCGCAAATCGCTGATGAGCCTCAAGGCCGCCGAGACGGAGCTGCGGGAATTGCGCAGCGCGGGCGCCGTGTTCGGGCTGCTCGACGTCGATGACGAGTTCTTCGTGATCGTGCGCCCCGCGCCGTCAGGTACCCGGCTGCTGCTCTCCGACGCCACCGCCGCCCTGGACTACGACATCGCCGCCGAAGTGCTGGACAAGCTGGACGCCGACATCGACCCCGAGGACCTGGAGGATTCCGACCCGTTCGAGGAGGGCGACCTGGGATTGCTCTCCGACATCGGGCTGCCCGAGGCGGTGCTGGGCGTCATTCTCGACGAGGCCGACCTGTACGCGGACGAGCAGCTCGGCCGCATCGCCCGGGAGATGGGCTTCGCCGACCAGCTTTCGGCCGTGATCGACCGCATCGGTCGGTGATCGCTGACGAAGAGCTGATCCGCGCCGCCTTGTCTGTCGCCGCGACGGCGGGTCCGCGCGACGTGCCCATCGGTGCGGTGGTCGTCGGGCCCGACGGAACCGAGCTGGCCCGCGCGGTCAACGCCCGGGAAGCCTTGGGTGATCCGACCGCGCATGCCGAGATCCTGGCGCTGCGGGCCGCGGCGGGCGCGCTCGGCGACGGCTGGCGGCTGGAGGGTGCCACGCTGGCGGTCACCGTCGAACCGTGCACGATGTGTGCCGGTGCGCTGGTCCTGGCGCGCGTGGGCCGTCTGGTGTTCGGGGCGTGGGAACCCAAGACCGGGGCGGTCGGATCGCTGTGGGACGTGGTCCGCGACCGGCGGCTCAACCATCGCCCGGAAGTGCGGGGCGGGGTGCTCGCCGACGAGTGTGCCGCGCCGCTGGAGGAGTTCTTCGCCCGCCAGCGATTGGGGTGAGGGGCCAACCGTTCGGTAAGCTGCTCGGCGGTGGCGTGTCCGAGCGGCCTAAGGAGCACGCCTCGAAAGCGTGTGACGGCTAAAACCGTCCGAGGGTTCAAATCCCTCCGCCACCGCCAACGGCGTTCTCCGCACGGGAGACCGCCTCACGCCTTGACGAAGCAGTACATCCGGTATTCCGTCGGTCCCCCACTTCGGAAGCCCTGGTACGTGTTCCACACGAATCGGTAGCCGCGGGTTACGGCAAAGCTGCGCGCGAACGCGGGCACAAGTGCATTGACCGCCGCCATCCACCACTGTGAATTGTTCTCCATCCCGCGCATGACCTCTGCATTGATAACTCGTTGCGAGAGGACCCGCAGCGGCACGTCGGCTAATTGCGCCTCCCACGCGGCAAGACCCTCGGTGAGACGGAAATCGGCGTAGAGGAAATGACCGCCCGGGCGCAGCACACGCACAACCTCGCAGAGGAAGCGGGGAAACTGCGCGTAAAGGTGCGACGATTCAATATTGATCACGGCGTCGAACGATTCGTCCGGGAAAGACAGGTTCTCCGCGTCGCCTTCCATGAACTTCAGGCCGGCCACCTGGTGTCTCTCCCGGCAAAAGGCGATACCGGCCGAGTTCAAGTCCAGTGCGGTGTATGAGGCCGGGTGCAGGGTTCGGGTGAGGTATGAGCTCCCACCGCCGTGGCCGCAACCGACCTCGAGTACGTGCTTACCGCTGAGGTCTACTTGCGTCGCCGTGCGGTGATAAAGCTGGATGAAATACCGGTTCGGCTCGTCGGACGGCGAAAGCGGAATGCCCATCGGTGGGTCTTCTTCGTAGCCATAGTTGAGGAATAACACGTCTCTGGCGGACAGCTTGCGGGTTATGTAGTGGTAGAAGAACTTCTGATAGAAATACTCGTGGATATATTGCGCATACTTCACATTGACTTTGTCCAGGAGTATGCGACGAAAGCCGCGCTGTTGACCCTGCAGCGCCATCGGCGGAGCATAGCAATTGCCGGCGTGGTTTTGATCAAATTCGACGCAGTCGACCCGGGCCGGGTTGTCCGCGTAGTCGGCGACCGTCCTCCGTTGTGAGTGCACCGTTATCCTCGTGATTCTCGGCCATGCCGGGCCGAAAATCGATAGCATTGCCTCACGGAGAACTGTAAGGCGCGCGGCAAGAGGCCACATGACGAAGAAAGTCGAAATCGTCGCCATCCTCGCGTCTTGCTGTGTCCTCTTCGGGATTCCGGTTTCCGGTGCCGAATTCGCCGCGCGTGCAGACGATTCGGGCACGGCGCTGTACAGCGGTGTCAATGGGCTTCGTCAGCCATGCGGGCCACTGCGAGACGACCCGCGGTTGAGGCTGGCGGCGCAGCGGCACGCCGACGACATGCTGCGCACCGGTTTGAGCGGCCATATCGGCTCCGACGGCTCTTCGCCGCGGATGCGCATCGCAGAAGCCGGCTACACCGGAACGCCTGCCACGGGTGAGATCGTGTTTTGGGGAACTGGATCTGCCGCTAATCCCGGCCAGGCCCTCGACTCATGGATGCAAAGCCCTCCGCATCGAGGGATCATCGGAAACTGCGCTTTCACCGCGGGTGGTTTCGCCACCGCCTGGGACGGCACCAAAATGACCGCCGTGGGGGACTTCGCGGCCGCCTAACTCCCTTGGCATGCAAGCTCTTTCGGTGGTCAACGCCACGGCCGAGACCGGTGACGTAGAGTCGCCCCGTGGCGCCGGTTGGTCGGGGTTTCGTTCGTGCCCTCGCAGGGGTTGCCGTTGTAGCGGGGCTCGTGATGACTGACGGCGCGTGCACAACCCACAAGCATGGATCGACGTCGAGTCCCGCGACGCTCACGGCCGCGCCGACCGAGAGCGGGGATTGCGCGCCCGATCGGTTGCCACGCTGTATACCCGGGCTGGCCGACGTCGACAACCTCTTCAACGGCGTCAGCGTTTATGAGCCTATTCCAGACTTCGGCGCCGGGCCACCCTTTTCGGGTCAAACGGCCGCTCCCGAAGACTGCCAACGTCTGCCCCGGTTCGGGGCAACGGATAAACCGGAACTGGATGTGGAGTACACCCCCGCCAGCGGGGCGCCCGCTAACAATCGATTCACCCGCGGCGAACCCGTCCGGGTCCGGTTCACCGTCGCGAGCGACGGCGGCGACCTCACGAGCGCTATGGCCGCATGGTCTCGCCGGTGTCCTGGGTGGGCGATTGCCCACTCCATGGACAGCGACGGCATTCAAGGTTGGCTGGTCGGTGAATCCAGCGAAAAGCTGATGCAGTATCAGTCAGGCGACACTGGCGGGCAATGGTTCTCGGTCGTCAACATGGCGGCGAAGGTGCTTCCCAACAGGGTGGCCGTGCAGGCCTGGTATCGCACACCCGATCCGTCGTCGGCTTCGCGTAACCAAGTTCTGTCCCAATTGATCGGCGCTGCAGGACGCTCGCTGACACGTTCGGCGCTGCCGCCGATGCTCGCCGACTGGAGCCAGGCTCAGATCTCTTCGCTGCTTCCGGCGCTCTCGGTGAACACCAGCATCGAGACCGCCTCCGGTGACAAAAACACCCTAGCCGGCGAGCCCGGTAGCGCGTCGTGGTCTCTTTGCCCATCCGCTGGCCAGGTCCCCGCACCGCGCTACGAACCCCTGGCGGTTTGGCAGGACTTCGACCAGTCGAAGTCGGGCCGGCCCGGGAAGCCACCAATGCCCAAAGTGATGATCGGCCGGGCGCATGTTGGCGACGATTTCCTGGCCGACCTCCGGCGCGAAATCGGTACTTGCACCAAGCATTTGGCAGATAAGCCGGCGGTATGCGGGGACCGAGAGAATCGCCAGTTCCTCCAGACGGATTCGGCTGTCGCCGAGGGCGAGGACACGGTGCGAATCACGCACCGGTGGATGCGCGAGGTTGATGTCCGCGGTCACACCGTGTGCGGTGAAGGCGTCGAGGCGTTGCGAGTCAGCCAGGTGCGGGGACTGATCGTCATCAGCAGCGCAAGCGACGGCGGGTGGTTGTTCAAGGGCGACACGCCGCCCCTGCCGCTGAGTACTCTCGACGAGCTTCTCGCCGAGACGGTACGCCGGATCAAGACCGCATGAAGGATCGTTCACACATGTGGCAGCCATGCAGAACCATGGGGTGACAGCACAAATCCACGGCCTTGCGGGTCTTTACAGGCGGTCACGCCTGAGTCATCGACGCCGCAGATCACACCGTCCACCGTGATGGAATGCTTCGGGGGCAACGTTTTTAGAGAACGCCCGTACACCTGCCCGTTCGGGGCGATGGGATTGCCGGATTGTGTTAAGCCGGAGGCGGTGCCGATCACATTCACCGTGCCGGGCCCAGCTGCCGGCGGGACAGCGGGAAAGTTATTGCCGGTGCACTGGGCCTGACCGGAAAAGAAATCACAAGTGATGCCGTCTGGTGTAAGGAAGTACACCGTATTCAGCGGAGTGCGCCCGGTGTTAGGAAGTCCAATCGTGTAGTCTGCCACATTCACTGGCGTGTAGCTCTTGATGTCCGGGAACACGGGTGCGTCGGCGCGCGCACTGCAGCTCACGACGACCGCGCTGACGATTCCGGCGGTGATCGTAAGAGTCTTGCTAGTCATTCTGGTCCTATCATTGAACGGTTACCGGTTTGCATCAACGTGGAATTCTCGAGTGTTGTACGGAGTATTGTTGTTCGTATCCCACTGACTTACCAGAAGATTCAGATTGCTAAGTGTGGACTGGGGCAGTATGAAGCCGCCGTAATTCTGTGGCAAGAAGTTTGGTGCGTGTGGATCGCTCTGCTGTACAACAACTGTCGGTCCAACAGCCATTACCTTCGTGGGGTCATCTGCGACCCGGACTTCAACGTTTCCAGTGCCCTGGTTGAATGCCGAAAGTACGGGCTTGCCGTCGACTTCCCTGAAACTGAGTTCTCCGAAGGGAGTCTGGCTGACTGGCACCGTCGCAGGGTCTCCCGCGTTACCCCAACCACTGCCGTTCCACGGTTGCCACTTACTGCGGTCGGTGACTTGGTCGGGATCGACACGGTACATGGTGACGCCTTGGCTGCGGTCGAATGAGTCTGCGGCGATGTACACCTTGCCGTCTTTAGCCTGAAACCCGCTGATCTGGGTGGGTTGGCTCCCAGGGGCTGTGCCCGGATGGGTGCCCGGGGGAATCGGGTCGTTCGGATGGGGCAGATTAGGCGTCCAAGGACGCCAAGACTTGTCAATCGGTTTCCAACCTTGTCCCGGGTCGCCGGTGACTTTGACGAGCCATGTTCCTCCCGTGGGGTTCAGGTTGTCGGTGCCCGCCACCATCATGTACGTGGTGCCGTCGCTCATCCGGATGCTCCCGGCAGGCAGAGTATTGGTTTTCCCTGCTTCAGGCGGCGGGGGGAACAGGACATTGTTGCTCTTGTCGTCCCCCGTCAGCGGCGCGCCGAAGTGTGGACGCCCCTGCGCATCGAAGGTGACTGGCACAGCAACAGACGGATAGTGCTTGCCGTCGTAGGCCTTATCACCCGTGAAGGAATCTCCGAAGATGGCAAAGAATTTCGTGGGTTGCCCGTTCTCTCCGGGCACCTCAACGATCTCACCAAGATCCGCCGCCCCGATGCCCGGAATGCCAGGAACGGCTCCGGTCCCGGCGATCGGGCCGAGATCTCTCACCTCACCCCGTAACGGCTGTTCCAACGTGTCGTCGACGTTCGCGGGTGGGTCGTAGCCCTCGGTGTGCAACGAGCCAAGTGCTTTGTGCAGCGTGTCGGAGTAGGCGTTGCGGATCGAATGCATCTGCTTCACCGCGTCACGGACGTCATCCACGGCGTCGGCGTGGGCTGCGTCCATGATCATGTGCAGCTTTGCTACCTCCTTCGGCGGAAGGCTCGGATCCCGCAGATCCGCTTGCGCGGCACCATAAAGCTTGTCGAGAAACTGCAGCTGACGGTCCAAGTTGGCGATCTCGGCGGCACCCTGCTTCTGCGCGTCGGCCAGCGCGGCCGCGATGTTCTCCAAGTCGGCCCCGATCTTTGGCAGCTGCTCCGATTGCGCGCCAAGGGATTTCGTCAATCGCTGAACTTCGGCGGAGTCGTTGATCGGGTTGTCGCCGTTCTGATGGTTCCACGACTCGCCGAAGCGCTTCTGGGCTATCTGGAAGGCATGGTCGGCTTCGGCGGTGTGCCGGCCCGCGGCGTAAAACGCCTCGGCCAGGCGTGAGATTTGAAATGGGCGACCCGCCTGCACGGTCTGGTTGATCGCCCACGGGTCGCCCCCGCCCGAGGCGATCAGCTCTGGTTCGCTCAGATGATTCAGAGTCACCGCCGCCCCCTTCTGCGGCTCAACCCTACTACCGCAAAAAGGGCGGTCAACGGCAAATTCGCCTAACCCAACGGCTCAGGCTTGGCTGCCGGCCAGCTTCCGGGTCGTCAGCGCTTCGGTGTCCTGGAAGGGCCGGCCGTCGGGCCGGAGGAGGTCGTGGAACCACACTTTGGGGATCGCGGTGTACGGGTGGTCCCACGAATCCCAGGGAAAGTAGGTCTGGGTCTTTCCGGCGACCAGACCCCAGTTGATGGCACCGACGTTGTGGCGCTTGGCCACCGGGAGGATTCCCTCCACGGTGCTGCCGCGGGGCCGCGCCATGTACTCCGTGCACAGGATCGGCCTCCCCAGTGGCGCGAGCTCGCCGATCCGGGACTCGAAGCCCGCGGGCTCGGCGTAGGAATGGAACGTGATGACGTCGGCGTTTGCGAGCTGGATGTCGCTGATTGCGCTGCGGCCCTGGGGTTGTCCCCAGTCGCCGCGCCACACGCCGCTCGTGAGCGGCTGGCTGGGGTCAACCGCGCGCGCCCAGCGGAACACCTGGGGAAGCAGGTTGGCGACCAGCTGATCCTTGTCGCTGCGCTCGGCGCTCTTGTACTGCCGCGCGGGGTTGTCCGGCTCGTTCCACAAGTCCCAGCCCAGAATCCGGTCGTCGCTGCGGAATTGGGTCAACACCGCGGTGACGTAATCGCGCATTACGCCGGCGTAGCGGGGGTCGCCGAGCCGTTCGGCGCCCGGGCTCTGCACCCAGCCGGAGTTGTGCACGCCCGGCCTCGGCGCGCGTTGTCGACCCGCCCTGGGCGCCGGGTCCCAACACGAGTCGAAGAAGACGAACAGCGGTTTGATGCGATGGCGCGCGGCGATGTCGACAAACTGCGCAAGGCGCGTCTGGAAGCCGCGTTGGTCCTGCGCCCACAGCTGATCGTGGAGGAACACCCGGGCGGTGTTGTGCCCGTAGAACCTGGCCCAGCCGAGCTCGGTGTCGATGCGCCGCGGGTCATACGTGTCGGCCTGAAACATCTCGAGCTGATTGATGGCGTTGGAGGTGATGTAATTCGATCCGACGAGGAAGCCTTGCGCCTGATACCAGCGGTTGGCGCGGTCGGCGGGCCACCGGCCCGGTTCCTCTGCGGAGGCGCGTGGCGCTCGCGCCAGCGCGGTGCCTGCTGCCAGCAGAAGTGGCAGCTTGAGGGCCATTCTTCGTTGCACGATGTGACGATAAATTTTCCCGGCGATTTCCCCGGGATTTGCTCAGCGCGTCGCGCCAGGTTGACGTGGGAATTGTTATCGGTTCGTCACTAGCGCCCGCACGCACGCCGCCCCCACACGTACAGGAGCCGGACAAATTTGCCCCGGCGGAGACGGCAAAGTTACTTCAAACTTCACCCCAGAGAGCGCGATACTGAAGCCGTGCCCGATCGAAACGTGTTAGGCGGCCCGCTGGAACCGTGCGGCACAGAACCCGTGACCGGTTACTACCGTGACGGTTGCTGCTCCACCGGCCCCGAGGACCTCGGCCGCCACACGATCTGTGCGGTCATGACCGCCGAATTCCTGGAGCACCAGCGTTCCATCGGCAACGACCTTCAGACACCCGTGCCCGAATATCGGTTCCCGGGCCTGTTGCCCGGCGACCGCTGGTGCGTCACGGCGCTGAACTGGCTTCGGGCGCACCAGGACGGCTGCGCGGCACCCGTGGTGCTGGCCTCCACGCACGAACGCACCCTCGAGGTGGTGCCGTTGGAGGTGCTGCAGGAACACAAGGTCGACGTGCCCGACGACTTGGCGAACCTGTAGGACCACAGCGGATCGACGCCCGACGTCTGTGTCATATTTCTCTTCGACGACACGTCGAAAAGAGGATCCGGTGGGCTCTGCCGTTGACGAGATCGACTTCGACGACCTGACCGCGCCCAAGTTGACCGACGTCCAACGCCAGATCCTGGACTTCACCGAGGCCAGAGTCGTTGACTTCGACATCGACCGGATGCTCGCGGAAGCGGCCGAGGAGGCAGGACTCGACGACCTCGACGACGTCGACGGCTTCGGTGATCGGCTCGCCGCCCACGTCGCCGCGATCGAAGCCGACGAGGGTCTGCGCCAGCTCACGCGCGCGTCGTTGCGGCAACGCGTCGTACGGCTGCTGCGCAACCGGCTGTCCCTGACCGAGCTTCTCAAGCGGTATCCCGAGATCGAGGCAATCCCGATCGAGCGCCCGTTCATCGTCGTCGGGATGCCGCGTTCAGGGACCACCCACCTGGTGAATCTCATTGCCGCCGACCCGCGCCGGCGGGCCTTGCCGTACTGGGAGAGCCAGGAACCGATTCCCGCGCGCGGCCAGGGCCCCGGCATCTCCGGGGTCGATCCGCGTTACGCGCGAGCTAAATCCGAGCACGACGCGCTGATGGCCAGCGCCCCGGTGGTCGCCGCCATGCACGACCGATTCCCCGAGGCGATCGAGGAAGAGGTCGAACTCCTCGACCTCGATGTGGCGGCCTACGTCCTGGAATGGCACGCGCGGGTGCCGGATTGGCGTGACTACTACCTGGGCCTCGACCAAACCCGGCACTACGCATATTTGCGGAAAGTGCTGCAGGCGTTGACCTTCCTGCGGGGCTCGCGGACCTGGGTCCTGAAAAGCCCGCAACACTGCGAGCAGCTCGGCCCGCTCATGGCGACGTTCCCCGACGCGACAGTGGCTTTCACCCACCGCGATCCCGTCGCGGTGATCCAGTCGGCGATCACGATGATGGCCTACTCCGATCGGCTGCGCCGCACGAGCATCGAGCCAGACTGGCTGCTGGACTATTGGAGCGATCGGGTACACCGGTTGCTCGGCGCGTGCGTGCGCGACCGCGATCTCGTCCCGGCCGAACGCAGCATCGATGTCAGCTTCCACCAGCTGAACGGCAACGAAATGCCGGTGCTCGAACAGCTTTACCAACGCGGCGGCGTTGAACTGCCACCGAAGGTGCGGGCGCGCTTCCAGCAGTATCTGGACGGCAATCCGCGCGGCAAACACGGCCGCATCCACTATGACCTGCGGCGGCACTTCGGCGTCACGGCCGACGAGCTGCGCGGACGATTCGACTTCTACTTCGACCGGTTCGATGTCCATGCCGAGAGCTAGCCGGAAGGCGACACATCGATGAGTTTCGAACCGGTCTACCGCGGCAGGCCCGGCGCCGACGCCATGCGTCCCGCGGCCGCCGAACGGGCCGAGGAGATCGCGCCCGGGCTGTGGGTCTCACCGGGGCTGTCGAATTCCTACCTGCTCACCACGCGTGAGGGCCGGGTGATCATCAACACCGGCATGGGTTTCGAGGGCCCCGTGCATCGCGCGAACTTCGACGCCGTCGACCCCTCGCCGGTGCGCTATATCGTCTTCACGCAGGGCCACGTCGACCACGTCGGTGGTCTGGACAGCGTGCGCGACCCCGACACCACCGTGATCGCGCAGGCCAACTGGACGCTGTGGCGCGACGACAACGAACGCCTCATCCCGTATCGCGCCAGCCGTAGCGCCTTTGCATTCAAGGACACCCTGGCGTCCGGCATCCAAGCCATCCAGCGGCGGCTGGGGAGTAGCCGGCTCGCCGGCCAGAGCGTTCCCGTCGTCGATCTCGACTTCGAAGACACCTTGGCCCTGGAGGTTGGCGGCCGGCGGATGGAGCTGATCTCCGTGCCCGGGGGCGAAACCACCGATTCGCTGGTGGTGTGGCTGCCGGACGAGCGGATTTGCCTGTGCGGGAACGTCTTCGGCCCGCTATTCGGGCACATACCCAACCTGGTCACCATCCGTGGCGACCGGTATCGCGACGCGCTCACAACCATCGCCTCCGTGGAGCGGGTGCGCGACCTGCGGCCCGACCTCCTGGTGACCGGTCATTTCGAACCGATAGCGGGGGCCGAACTGATATACGCCGAACTGACCCGGCTGCGCGACGCGATCCGGTACGTCCACGATCGGACCGTCGAGGGGATGAACGCAGGCAAGGACGTCCGGACCCTGATGCGTGACATCGCACTGCCTGCGGAATACGAAGTGGGACAAGGCTATGGAAAGGTGGCCTGGGACGTGCGGGCCGTCTGGGAGAACTACTCCGGCTGGTTTCACCACGAGTCGACCACCGAGCTCTATCCGGTCGGGTTCGACAGCGTCGCACCGGACGTGGTCGAGCTGGCCGGAGCCGACGCATTGGTCAGCCGGGCGCGGGCACACCTCGCCGACGGCCGCCCGCTACAGGCCATCCACCTGGCCGAGCTTCTTCCGTCGGACCATGCCGGCGCTCGGGACGTGCTTCGGGACGCCCATGAAGAACTTCTGGCCGCCAGCACGAACTTCTGGGAAACCGCCTGGCTGCGCAACCAGATAGCGAGGAACTCATGACGGCGCGCGTCAGCTTCGACTTCACCGGAACCACCGCTCTGATCACGGGCGCCACCAGCGGGATCGGACACGCCACCGCGGTGTTGTTCCGCGACGCCGGCGCCCGCGTCGCGGTAACCGGGACCAAACCGACGTCGGACGACTACGACGTCGACCTGTCCGGCATGGATTATCACCAGCTCCAGATCAGCGACCCGCGTTCGGTGGACGCACTGGCGGACAGGTTCGACCGGCTCGACGTACTGATCAACAACGCGGGGGCCAATTTCCCTGGCGGCCTTGATGAATCCAAGCCCGACGGGTTCGACGCGTCGGTGGCGCTAAACCTCACCGGGCCGTACCGCTTGACGGTCGGGCTCTACCGTGCCCTGAAGGCGTCGACGGCCGCGGGCGGCGCCAGCGTGGTGAACCTGGCGTCGATGTCCGCGCTACGGGCCGTTCCTCTGGTACCCGGATACGGCGCGGCGAAGGCGGGGATCGTTTGCATCACAAGGAACCTCGCCGTCAAATGGGCCGGTAAGGGGATCCGGGTGAACGCTGTGGCGCCGGGGGCGATCGACACTCCGATGACCGCGCCCATGCAGGGCTCGGCCGAATTGGTGGACTCGGAGCTGGCGCATATCCCGCTGCGCCGGTTCGGCACCGTCGGGGAGATCGCCCCGACCATCGCCTTCCTTTGTACCGAGCAGAGTAGCTACACCAGCGGCGCGGTTTTCGTCGTCGACGCCGCGTCGGACTGCGTCTGAGACACGAGGAAAGCCATGTCAATTGCGTTGCGGCCCGAGGACTTCTACCATACCGGCATCATCGTGCCCGACCTCGATGCGGCCATGGGCCGACTTAGCGCTCTGGCCGGCTACCGGTGGATCACCCCGATGAGCTATACCCTACCGTTCCGCACCCCGACGGGTGTCCGCGAATTGACCTCGACGATCGTCTACTCCCTGCAGAGTCCGCACGTCGAACTCGTACAGGAGGTACCTGGGAGTCCGTGGACGGCCGCGCCGGGCAACGCGGTTCACCACCTCGGCTATTTCAGCGACGACCTGGCCGACAGTGCGCGCGCGCTGGAGGTTAACGGCTTCACGCTCGAGATGACGGCGGACGTTCCCGGTTCCGATCTCGGGCTATTCGCCTACTACACGGACGCTTTCGGCGCCCGCATCGAGATCGTCGACCGCGCGCTGTTTCCCGACTTTCCCGCGTTCCTGCGGTCGATGGCAGCCCCCGACGAGGCATGACGTGTTGCTGACGGTACTGCGCTTCAACTTCGCCTCCCCGCACGGCGAACCACGCACGCAGAGCCGGCTGTTGTCGGCCGCCCTCGAACTGGCGCAGTGGGGCGAGACGCACGGCATCACCTCCATCAGTGTCGACGAGCACCACGCGACCGGACACGGCTGGAGCTGCAATCCCATCATGGCGGCGGCAATGTTCTTAGCCCGGACGTCCACGCTGATCGCCAGCGTGGACTGTGCGCTCGGCCCGTTGTGGAATCCGGTGCGGCTCGCCGAGGACATCGCGCTCGTCGACAACATGAGCCGGGGCCGGCTGCACACCACTGTCGGCCTCGGCTACCGCACAGCCGAATATGCCGCCATGGGAGCCGATTTCGCGCGGCGGGGCGCTCTGATGGACGGCCTGCTCGAGCGGATGCTGTCGGTATGGTCCGGCACCGGCGCCGACGAGGGAATCTGCACCGGCACCTGGACCCGTCCGCATCCGCCGCTGTACGTCGGGGGTGGCGCCCGTGCCACGGCGCGACGCGCGGCGCGATTCGGGTTGCCCCTCAGCCTGGCCGACCACCTGCCCGACATCGCCGCCTACTACCGCGAGCTTTGTGCCGAGGCCGGCATGACGCCGCTCATTCTCATGCCGGGGCCCGTTAACCGCGGAATGATCTTCCTGCACGAGGACCCCGACCGGGCCTGGGCGGAACTCGGCGACCACATCCTCTGGGAGGCGTTTACTTACGGGGGATGGTCAACCGATCAACGGTCGCTGATGCATTTGCCCGGCGTGCAGACGCTGGACGAGGTCAAGGCGTCGGGTCGCTATCGCTTCCTGACTCCCGACGAGCTGATCGCGGAGGTCCGCGACGCCGACAACTACGGCCCGCTCGTGATGCACCCACTGGTCGGCGGCATGCCCGTCGACGAAGCGTGGAAGTCCGTTCAGTTGCTCACCGACAAGGTCCTGCCCGCGCTCGGCTGAGTCGCCAAACCCGTGATTGTGCAAGCCGATATCGGGTATGCGGCCGGTCATGAAGTTTGGAGCTAAGAAGACGCTGGCGCTCGCCGGTGGCACCGCCGCACTCGGTTTGGCGGTCGCCTTCGGCGGCGGTGCCGGCGCAAGCGCATTGGCAAGCAATCCTCCCGCGGCGCCGGTGCCCACGTCATCCAGCCAGGTGCCACCGCCGCCCCCACCGCCCGCTCCTGGAGGAACCTACGGTGGCAGCGGCACCACCGGCACGGGTGGTGGCGGCGCCGCCGGGGGTGCCGGTGGGGGAGGCGGAGGCGCGGGTGGCGGCGGCGGCTGAGCCGTCGCGATCACCCGCCGAGCCCGCTCAGGTCCGGCCGCCCGCCGAGGCGCTGCACCGTGGCGCTGGCGGCCGTTGACGCGCGCCTACCCGCTTGGAATGGTGAGGCGCCGTCGCGCAGGGCGGAGATGAGCGCGCTGATCGTCCACATCGCCGCGATCAGAATCAGGGCGAGCCGACGCATCACCAGACCAAGGGTCGGTGCTTCAATGGGGAGATGGGTGACCTCACGCCCGAAGTGGCGATCCTGGACGATTACGCCGGCGCGGCCCTGCGGCTTGCGGACTGGTCACCGGTGCAAAACCGGTCCCGCATAACAGTTTTCGACCGGCACCTGTCCGAGGACGAGGCGGCGGAAGAGCTGCGGCCGTTCGATGTGATCTGCACCCTGCGCGAACGGATGGCGCTACCACGAACGCTGCTCGCGCGGCTGCCGAACCTGAGACTGATCACGATCGTCGGAAGAAGCCTGCCCAACCTGGACCTGGGTGCGGCGACAGAGCGGGGCATCCTCGTCGCCCATACCGACTTCGCCCATCCGCGATTCCGATCCGTGCACGACGCCACCCCCGAATTCGCCTGGGGATTGCTGATCGCCACGGTACGCAACCTGGCCGAGGAACACCGGCGGATGCGAGGCGGCGGCTGGCAGGTGACGACGGGTCTCACGCTGTCCGGCAAGACGCTCGGCTTGTTGGGCCTCGGCCGGGTGGGCAAGCGGATGGCCGAATACGCGAAAGTCTTTGGCATGGAGGTCATCGCGTGGAGCCAGAACCTCACCGCCGACGCCGCCGCGGCGGCCGGCGCGCGCCGGGTCGAGAAGGTGACGCTGTTCGAGGAGTCCGACGTGGTCTCCATCCACGTCGTCCTGTCGGAACGCACTCGTGGTCTGGTGGGTGAAGCCGAGCTGGCCCTGATGAAGCCGCAGGCATACTTGATCAACACGTCGCGGGGCCCGATCGTCGACGAGGCCGCGATGATCGCCGCCCTCGAAACCGGGCGCATTGCCGGTGCGGGGCTGGACGTCTATGACGTCGAACCGCTGCCGTCCGATCACCGATTGAGGCTGCTGCCGAATGTGACGCTGTCTCCACACCTGGGATACGTCACTCGTGAGATGCTCGGTGCCTTTTACTCCGACACCGTGGAGGCGGTGGCCGCCTGGTTGGACGCGGCCCCGATCCGGATCGCGAACCCTGAGGCGTTTCGGGGTTGATCAGGGGCGTCTCCGTTTCCAGTGCGGGCTCTTGACCGCTTCGAGCGCTTCGGTGACGTAGCGATCCAGCGGCCATGGGCGACCGGACTGGCGTACCCATTGCTGGAAGCCGAAATCGGCTGCGGCGAAGGCGAGTTGGACCAGCAAGCCGGGGCGTAGGTCGACATCGGAGTTCACGCCCATGCGTTCGGCTATCAGCTTGGCCGCCCGCTCCTTGTCGGCGGGCGTGTGAACGGTCACCTTACGCAGCAGGTCGGGGGCCACCAGCAGCGCTTCTCGCCACTCGTCGGTGTCCGCCTGCTCGAACGATCGGGTCCGCGTGATGATGGCGTTGATCAGCGCGACATCAGGGGGCTCACTGGCGGGCCGCTGCTCGAGCAGGTTGACGATCGCCGCGCCGCCATGGCGAACGGGTGCGAGCAGCAGCTCTTCCTTCGTCGGCACGTGCCGGAAGAAGGTTCGCGGCGAAACGCCTGCGGCGGCGGCGATTTCTTCCGTCGTCACGGCGTCGTAACCGCGCTCGACGAAGAGCCGGAACGCCGCGCGCCTGATGTCGGCCCGGATCTGCGCGCGCTGCCGATCGCGCAGCGACTCTCCTCTGGGCAAAGTCACCGGAAGCAGCCGATTCCGCCGTCGACGTGAATGGTCTGGCCGGTGATGAATGTCGCGTCGCTGCCCAGCAGGAAGGCGACCAGCGCGCCCACGTCGGTTCGGACATCCCCGATCCGCTTCATCGGCACGCGTCCCACGGCTTTCTCGTACTCCTTGGGCGCGAACGACTTCCAGAATTTGACCCCGTCCGATTCGGCGAACGGGCAGATGACGTTGACCCGGATGTTGTCGCGTCCCCACTCCAGAGCGGCGACCTTCGACAGGCCCCGGATGGCCTCCTTGGCGGCGGCATATCCGCCCCATTTTGGTTCGCCGCCGGTGCCCGTCCCGGATCCGAGATTGACGATCGACCCGCCGCCCGCCTCGACCATAACGGGATGAACGGCCTGCATGAGCAGGAACGTCGCCCGCGGGCCGACGTCGTGACCGAGTGCGAAGTCCTCGGTGGTGATATCCACGAACGCCTTCGGTTCGTTGGTGGCGATCGCATTGTTGACCAGCCCGTGCACCGTGCCGAAGGCGTCGACCGCGGCCGTCACAATCCTTCGGGCGCTGTCCGGGTCGCGCAAGTCGGCGGTCAGCTTCTCGACGCGTCCCAACGATGACAGCTCGTCGGTTGTCTTGCCCAGCAACTCGTCTTGGATGTCGACCAGCAGCACCGCCGCCCCGCGTTCCAGCAGCGCGGCCGCGGTGCCCCTGCCCACGCCCTGGGCGGCGCCGGTGACGATCGCGACGTGGTCGCGCAGCGAGAAGGGATGGCTGTAGGTCATGAGGAGGCGAGCGCGGGCGCCGGGCGGCCCGCGAACATGGGCAGGTCGAGGTAAGTCTTGATGCCGGGTTCGGCGGCGCAGACGTCGGGAATGGCGTTGACGCAGTGATTGGCCGTGGCCACCACGCCCGGATTCTTCACCAGCCCTTCGGCGATCGTCTCGGGCTGCAGACCCTTGAAGGTGAGGCTCACGGTGGGGTCACCGGTGATCTCGACCTCGAAGCGTTCACCCTTGCCGCCGAAATTCCAGGCCGGCTCCAAGTTCTCCTCACCCATCAGCCAGTTGACCGCCGCGGTGATGACCGGCTCGCCGTCGACCAGGGCCTGCCAACGGAACCGGCGCGCGGCCACGGTTCCGGTGGTGATCGGAAACGGCGCATAGTCGATGTCGGCGGTCGCGACGGCGACGTCCTGAATGGTCCTGATGTTCGGTTCGATACGAAACCCCATGTGGTCTGCGATCATTCGCACCGACTGCTTGAAGCCGGCCTCGAGCAGGCCGGCCATGGGCCCTTGCATTGCTTCCTCGGGGGTGCCGCCGAAGCCCATGATGTGGCGCACGACGTCCGGGGCGTTGTAGGTGCGGATGTCGGAGAATTCCTCGGCCCGGATGTGGGTGACCGCCGACGAGAGGGACGACAGCATGAGCGGGAATCGTTCGGTGATGCCGCCGGGGTGGATCCCGGAACCGTGCAGAGTTACGCCACCTTCCACCGCGGCGTCTGCGACGGCCTGGTGCCTGGGGTTACCCGGATCGGGGTACACCCAGCCGACCGGGGTGACGACGTTCTTGCCGGATCGCAGGATCGCGATCACCTCTTCGTCGTTGGGAATCAGCGGGCTGTACATGACGCAGTCGGCGTCCAGCGCCAGGATCTCGTCGATGCTGGAAGTGGCCGTGACACCGAGGTCCTGAATTCCGAGGATTCGCCCTACGTCGACCCCGTTCTTGTCGGCGCTGTGCACCCAGCAGCCCGCCAGCTCCAGCCGTGGATGGTTCAGGACGCACGCGATGGCCGCCTTGCCGACGCCTCCGGTCGCCCACTGAATGACACGAAGCTTGGACGGACTACTCATCTGCTGACCTCCGAATTGCATGCTTTACACGCCCACGACCGGACTGGCACAGTATGACCGGTTGACAGTGACTGTCAACATCCGACTGGAGTAGGAAGGCCTGTCATGAGCATCCTCGACGGCAAGGTCGCGATCGTCACCGGAACGAGCCGCGGCGTGGGCGTCGGCATCGCCCACGAATTGCTCCGGGCCGGCGCCACCGTCGTCGGCTGTTCGCGTTCACCGCTGGACGCCATCCCCGGTTGCGAAACCGACTGGGCCGCACGGGCCTTCCAGAAGGTTTGTGATCAAGGAGACTACCGAGCGATCGACTCCTTCGTTGCCGAGGTCGTCGCCGAGCACGGCCGGATCGACATTCTGGTGAACAACGCCGGCGGGACCGTTCCGGCGCCGCACGTCGACAGCATTCCCGAGTTGGTGCAACGCATCCAGGGGGCGCCGGCCAGCGACGACGAGTACGAGCGAACGGCGCTGTTCCACGCGTACGCGGTGCAGATGAACCTGATCAGCCCGCTGTGGTTCGCGATCCGCGCCTACCGGCAGATGCGCACCCAAGAGGGCGTGGGCTGCATCATCAACATCTCCAGCGGCGCCGGGCATCCGGCGGGGTCGCCGACGTTGGTTTCCTACGGTGCGGCCAAGAGCGGGCTCAACCATCTCACCCGCTCGCTGGCCGAGGAGTGGGGGCCCAAGGTGCGGGTCAATTGCATCGCGCTGGGACCGACGATGACCGAGAACTTCCGGTCGTTCGTGCTGCCCAAGGACGACCCAACCGGCGCAAAGTATTTCGCCGCCGTCCCGCTGCGGCGTGCGGGTGATCCCGCGGAGGTGGGCAGGGTCTGCGTGTTCCTGGCCGGCGGCGAGGCCGACTTCGTCAACGGCACCACCATCGAGCACGACGGGGGCATGCTGCCCGGCGTGCTGTACGAAGCGGGCCTGAAGACCATCACCGATCTGCTCTAATCGTTTACATGAGCAGTTCCTTGGAGCCCACCCGCGAGCAGTTCGCGGCCCTAGCCGCCCGGCCGGCCGACGCACCGGTGGTGATGGTCAACTTGTTGAAGTTCAAGACGCCGGGTGGTCTGGAGTCCTACCAGCGCTACGGGCAGGAGGTCGCACCGCACCTGCAGCGGGTGGGTGCCACCGTCCGCTACGCGGGAACCGCGCCGGCCTTCGTCATCGGCGATGGCGAAAGGCCTTGGTGGGACGCTATTCTCCTCGTTGAGTATCCGACGCCGCAGGCGTTCATCGACATGGTGACCACCGCCGAGTACGCGGCGGTGCACGAACATCGCGCCGCCGGTTTGGACCGCGGTGACCTCATCGCGACGTCAGCGTGGTCACTCGCGGCCGACTGACTCAGAGCTTGTAACCGATGGCGCGCAGCAAGTCGTGGCGTTCGGCCGCGTCGCTGTCGCCTTCCACTCCGAGGGGAGTCTCTCCGTCGATGACGCCCACGATGCCGCGACCGTGCGGGGACACCGCCACAATGACTTCCACTGAATTGGCTGTGGCGCAGTAGATCCCGCAGACTTCGGGCACCGCTTTCACCGGGTTGAGGACATTGACCGGAAAGCCCTCACGCAAGAAGATCACGAAGCTGTGTCCGGCCGCGATGGCCAGCGCGGCGTGAGTTGCCAGTTCGACCAGGTCCGCGTCGTTGCCGCTGCGGCGAACCAACCGCGGCCCGGACGCCTCGCAGAAGGCCACTCCGAACCGCAGCGACGGGCTCACTCCGGCCAGGGTCTCGTGCAGGTCTTCGACCGTTTTGATGAAATGCGCCTGGCCGATGATCACGTTGACATCCGCTGGCTTGTCAACGGCCACCACATCCCAGTTCAACGATCGCGTCGCCACGAACCCATGCTGCCACCAGTCCACCGCCGGCCGAAAGACCGCGATGTTCGAAGAGGGCCTTCGCCCGGGCGCTAGTCGAGGTCTAATTGATGGATGGAACTGATGATGCCCACCGACGCGATATTTCTGCTGGGCGAGTCGCGGGAACATCCCATGCACGTCGGCGGTCTGCAGTTGTTCGAGCTGCCGGAGGGCGCCGGCCGCGGCTTCGTCCGTGACCTCTACGACCGCTTGGTGGCGCAGGATGATTTCCAGCCCACGTTCCGCAAGCATCCGGCGACGTTCGTCGGCGGAATCGCGAACCTGGGCTGGTCCTACGACAAAGATGTCGACATCGACTACCACGTCCGGCGCTCGGCGGTGCCCTCGCCCGGGCGGATCCGTGAACTGCTCGAGCTGACCTCGCGGTGGCACAGCAGCCTGCTCGATCGTCATCGCCCGCTGTGGGAAACACACATCATCGAGGGACTCAAGGACGGCCGGTTCGCCGTCTACACGAAGATCCACCACGCACTGATCGACGGCGTCTCCGCGCAGAAGCTGATGCAGCGCGCATTGTCGACCGACCCCGACGATACCGAGATCCGCGCGCCGTGGAGCCTGCCCAAGAGCAAGCGCAAGCGGAACCCGGTGAGTCCCCTGACTTCGGCGCTGCATGCGGCGGGATCCCTTGCGGCGCTTGCCCCGTCGACGCTCTCGCTGGCCCGGGCGGCGCTGTTCGAACAGCAGCTGACGCTGCCGTTCGGGGCCCCGCGCACCATGCTGAACGTCAAGATAGGCGGCGCGCGCCGCTGCGCGGCACAGTCATGGTCGTTGGACCGCATCAAGAGCGTCAAGAAGGCCGCCGGCGTGACCGTCAACGATGTCGTGCTGGCGATGTGCTCGGGCGCCCTGCGCTACTACCTGCTCGAGCAGAACGCGTTGCCGGACACCCCGCTGATCGCGATGGTCCCCGTGAGCCTGCGCACCGAGGAGGAGGCCGACGCCGGGGGCAACCTCGTCGGCGCCATCCTGTGCAACCTCGCCACCGATACCGACGATCCCGCACAGCGATTGCAGACCATCAGCGATTCGATGCGCAGCAACAAGAAGGTGTTCTCGCAGTTGCCTCGCTTCCAAGCGCTGGCGCTGTCCGCCGCCAATACGTCAGCGCTCGCTTTGGCGGCGGTCCCCGGTTGGGTGGCGTCGACGTCGCCGCCGTTCAACATCATCATTTCGAACGTGCCGGGGCCCACCCAGCCGATCTACTACGGGGGCGCTCGCCTCGACGGAAACTATCCGCTATCGATCGCGCTCGACGGACAGGCGTTGAACATCACGCTGGCCAACAACGCCGGAAACCTGGACTTCGGTCTGGTGGGATGCCGGCGCAGCGTGCCGCACCTGCAGCGGCTGCTCGCGCACCTCGAGTCATCGCTCAAGGACCTGGAACGCTCGGTCGGGTCCTGAGGGAATGCCGAAGCTCAGTGCGGGCGTGCTGTTGTACCGGACCCGCGACGGCGTCGTCGAAGTCCTGATCGCCCATCCGGGAGGCCCGTTCTGGGCGCGAAAAGACGACGGGGCGTGGTCGATTCCCAAAGGGGAGTACGCCGAGAGCGACGATCCGTGGACCGCCGCGCGACGCGAGTTCTCCGAAGAACTCGGGCTTTCGGCGCCGGGCGGGGAACGGCTGGACCTCGGCCAACTCAAACAGTCCGGCGGCAAGGTAGTCACCGCCTTCGCCGTTTGCGGCGACCTGGACGTGACCGACGCGCGCAGCAACACCTTCGAATTGGAATGGCCGAAGGGTTCGGGCAAGTTGCGCGAGTTCCCGGAAGTCGATCGGGTGGGCTGGTTTTCGGTGGCGCAGGCCCGCGTCAAGCTGCTGAAGGGGCAACTTGGATTTCTGGACCGGTTGATGGCGCATCCCGATTTGGCGGGGTTACACGAAGGGACCTGACATGCAGACGTTACGCACACCCGACGAGTCGTTCGACCGGGTACCCGACTTTCCGTATGCGCCCAGGTATTGCGAAATATCGGACGGCGAAGGCGGGACGCTGCGGGTCGCCTGGGTGCAAGACGGTCCCGAGCGAGCCGACCCGATCCTCATGCTGCACGGCGAACCGTCGTGGTCTTTCCTGTACCGCAAGATGATTCCGGTACTTGTCGGCGCCGGACACCGGGTTATCTGCCCCGATCTGGTCGGGTTCGGTCGTTCGGACAAACCCACCCGCCGCGAGGATCACAGCTACGCGCGCCACGTCGAATGGATGCGCGCGGTGGCCTTCGATGTCCTCGATCTTCGAAACGTGACCCTCGTCGGCCAGGACTGGGGCGGGCTGATCGGTTTGCGCCTCGCCGCCGAACACCCCGACCGATTCGCCCAGCTGGTCGTGGCCAACACCGGTCTGCCGACCGGGGAGCAGCCGATGCCCGACGTCTGGTGGCGATTTCGCGAAGCGATCACCACCGCGCCGGAGCTACACGTCGGCGCGTTCGTGCAGGGCGGATGCCGCCAACCGATGAGCGACGACGTACGCGCAAGCTATGACGCGCCGTTTCCGGGCGACGAGTACTGTGCGGGTCCGCGCGCCATGCCGGGCTTGGTGCCGACCTCGCCGGACGATCCCGCGGCGGCGGCCAACAAAGCGGCATGGGCCACACTCGCCGCGAGCCCGACCCCCATGCTGGTCGCCTTCAGCGACAGCGACCCGATCACCGGTCCGATGGGCGCGATCTTCCAGCGCGAGATGCGCGGCGCGCAGGGGATCGATCATCCCCTGATCCGCGGCGCCGGACACTTCCTGCAAGAGGATGCGGGTGAGGAACTAGCGGGCCACATCGTCGAGTTCCTCCGTCGCTGAAACTGTGTGCGGCCCGCCGAGGGGCAGAATGGCCGCATGACGACCGCGCCGACCGATTCCCAGGGGTTGCTGCTGCAGCTGCTGGACCCGGCCAACCGGCCCGACCCGTATCCCCTGTGTGCGCAGTTTCGCGACGGGGGAGCGTTGCAGTTGCCCGGCGCCAACCTGACCGTCTTCTCGAGCTACCGAGACTGCGACGAGGTATTGCGGCACCCGTCGTCAAGCAGCGACAACGTCAACTCGACGGTCGCCAAGCGGCAGGCCGAGGCCGGCACGTCGCCGCGCAGGCAGGGTCCGCCGGGTTTCTTGTTTCTCGATCCACCCGATCACACCAGGCTGCGCAGGCTGGTCAGCAAGGCATTCGCGCCGAAGGTGGTGAACGCGTTGGAACCCGATATCCGTTCGCTGGTCGACGGAATGCTCGATCGGGTCGCCGAAAAGGGCCACTTCGATGTCGTCGAGGATTTCGCCTACCCGCTGCCGGTCGCGGTGATCTGCCGGCTGCTCGGTGTCCCCCTCGATGACGAGCCCCAGTTCAGTCGCGCATCGGCGTTGCTCGCCCAGGCGCTTGATCCGTTTTCGACGATCACCGGCGTGCCGCCGGAGCTGGCGAACGAGCGACAGCAGGCCGGGGCGTGGTTGCGCGAGTACTTCCACGGTCTGATCGACCGCCGCCGTTCGACACCCGGTGATGACTTGCTGTCGGGGCTGATCGCGGTGGAGGAGTCCGGAGATCAACTGACCGAGGAGGAGATCGTCTCCACCTGCAACCTGCTCTTGATCGCGGGACATGAGACCACGGTGAACCTGATTGGGAACGCCATGTTGGCGATGCTGCGCCATCGCACGCACTGGACCGCCCTGGGCGCCGAGCCGGGCCGAGCGCCGGCGATCGTGGAAGAGACCCTGCGCTTCGACCCACCCGTACAACTGGTCGGCCGAATTGCTCTCGCCGACATGGTGATTGGGGGAGCCGAGGTTCCCGCGGGCGATGTCATGATGTTGGTGCTCGCCGCCGCCCACCGTGACCCTGCGGAATTCGACCGGCCCGATATCTTCGATCCGGACCGGAAAGGATTGCGACACCTGGGCTTTGGCCGGGGCGCGCACTACTGCTTGGGTGCGCCGCTGGCCCGGCTGGAAGCCGGCGTGGCGCTGTCGGCGGTGACGGCGCGGTTCCCGCACGCGCGGCCCGACGGCGAGCCGCAGTACAAGGCGAACGTCACGCTGCGCGGACTGTCGCACCTGTCCGTCGCGGTCTAGCTCACCCGCGCTCCCACGGAGGGCTCTCGCCCATCTTCTTGTAGTACTTCGCCAAGTGGCTCTTGACACGGTCGACGTCCGCCTTCGGCAGGTCGATGCCGCCACGGGCGCCGTCCATGATGGCGCCGGCCGCCATCACCCCACGCGGCACGGCCTTGAGGTCGCCGCCGACCACATCGGCGATCAACAGTTTGTACGCCGTGAAGTTGTCCTTCTTGTCGTTGTCGTACCAGACGTGGGCATCACGGTATTTCTGGTTCGGCGCGTCCTCGGCCCCGGCCCAGCTGCGAACCCGCTTCTCGGCGGCGTCTCCGTCCCACTTGCGATCGCGATCGGCCAACGGCAGATCCTGAAACGCTGTCACAGACATGTGAGTTCGCTTGCCCGCTCTGGGTCGTATTAAACGCCCGGCCGAAGTTATCCACAGTTGGAAGTTTGTCCACAGGGTGGCACCTTCGGGCGGGGATGCGCTGCTCTGCGCGGCTATCATCGAAAATATGTTCGATAGGTCGCTTCCGGTCGCCGACGAGTTGGCGCGCGCCGACGACGGTGAAGTGGTTGCCGCGATCGCCGACTGTTCACGGGTAGAGGCGGCGGCCGCGGCACGCCGGCTGGCCGCCATCGCGGAGCTGGTGCATCGCCGAGCCGAAGGGCCCACAGTGTCCGCCCACTGGTCCTGCGACAACTGGGATGCCGTGGCCGCCGAAGTCGCCGCGGCACAAAACATCAGCCACGCCATGGCCTCCGGGCAGATGTACCTCGCCGCCGCGCTGCGCAATCGAGTGCCGCAAGTGGCGGCGCTGTTCGCCGAGGGCACGATCAGCGCCCGGCTGGCGTCGACCATCGTCTGGCACACGGATCTCGTAAAAGACCCCGACACACTGCGTTTGATCGATACGACGTTGGCCGAAGCGGCGATGAGGTTCGGGCCGATGTCGGCTAGCAAGACCGCGCAAGCCATCGACGCGGTGGTGGACCAATACGATCCGGGGGCGCTGCGGAGGACGCGCGCAAGCGCCCGCAGCCGCGACGTCGTCATCGATCAATCCGACGACCCGTCGGGCACCGCCGCCTTGTGGGGCCGGCTCTATGCGCACGACGCGGCCACACTGGACCGGCGCCTGCTGCAGATGGCTCACGAGGTGTGCGAAGAGGATCCGCGCACCGTCGCGCAGCGCCGTGCCGACGCGTTGGGTGCGCTGGCCGCTGGCGCGGACCGGCTCGCCTGCGGCTGCGGCAATGCGGACTGCCCGGCCGGCGCCGTCGAGGACGGGCGGGCAGCCAGCGTGATGATCCACGTCGTAGCCGACGCATCGGCCTTGGATGCCGAGCCGGACCCGCACATGGCGGGCCAACCGGAGCGGACGCCAATCACGGACCAGACCACGCTCGTTGAGGCACTCACCCCCGATCCCGAGCCCGACGTGCCGCCGTCCCGGCCGCCCGCGCTGATTACCGGCGGCGGCGTGATTTCGCCTGCGGTGGTCGCCGAGCTGATCCGCGGCGGCGCGAAAGTCCGGCCGGTGCGTCATCCCGGCGACGCGAAGCCCGAGCCGGGATATCGCCCCTCGGCCGAGCTGGAGCGGTTCGTCCGATGCCGCGACATGACATGTCGGTTCCCCGGTTGCGATCGACCCGCCGAGTTCGCCGACATCGACCACACGGTGCCCTACCCGCTCGGCCCCACCCACGCGTCGAACCTCAAGTGCCTCTGCAGAAAACACCATCTTCTGAAGACTTTCTGGACGGGCTGGCGGGACGAGCAACTGCCGGACGGCACGGTGGTGTGGACGTCGCCCACCGGTCAGACGTACACCACACGTCCGGGCAGTCGGCTGTTGTTTCCCGCGCTGTGCCTGCCGACGGGCGAATTGCGAATTCCCTCAACGCAATATGGGCCCCTCGGCGAGCGCGGAGTCATGATGCCCAAACGCCGCCGGACCCGGAATCAAGATCGGGCCCGCCGCGTCAATGCCGAACGAGCGCTCAACGCAGTCCACATCGCTGAACGCAACCAACCGCCGCCCTTCTAGTCCGCTCCCAGGCCCGGAACGATGTCCCCGAGGCTGAAGGTCACCGGCTGCTCGAGTTGCTCGTATGTGCACGAGCGAGGCTCGCGGTCCGGGCGCCACCGGTTGAACTGCGCGGTGTGGCGAAAGCGCCGGCCTTCCATGTGGTCGTAGCGGACCTCGACAACGCGCTCCGGACGCAGCGGCACGAACGAGAGATCCTTTCCGGCGTTCCAGCGCGAGAACTCGTTCTTGCGCGGTGTTCGTTCGCCGGCTTCGTGGGCAGCCCAATTCCACGGGTGGTCCTCGAAATCGGTGACGAGCGGCTGCAGCTCGGTGAACAGGCGCCGTCGTTCGGCCATCGGGAAGGCGCCGATCACCCCGACGGACGCGAGCTGACCGTCGTCCTGGTAGAGCCCAAGCAGCAGCGAGCCGATCGCTTGACCGCCGGACTTGTGCATGCGATAGCCCGCGACCACGCAGTCGGCGGTGCGCTCGTGCTTGATCTTGAACATGACGCGCTTGTCGGGCTGATAGGTGACGGTCAGCGGCTTGGCGATGACACCGTCGAGGCCGGCCCCCTCGAATTCGTCGAACCAGCGCCGCGCAACATCGACGTCGGTGGTGGCCGGCGTGACATGGATCGAAGGCCCGGTGTCCGCCAGGGCTTCAATGAGGGCGGCGCGCCGCTCGCTGAATGGCCGCCGCAGGTAGTCGTCGTCGCCCAGGGCGAGCAAGTCGAACGCGATGAAGGACGCCGGCGTCGCCTCGGCGAGCATCCGTACCCGCGAATCCGCCGGGTGGATGCGCTGTTGTAGCGCCTCGAAATCCAGGCCGTGGTCGGTTGCGATGACGATCTCCCCGTCGATCACGCAACGCTCGGGCAGCTCGGCGCGGACCGCGGCCACCAACTCGGGGAAATAGCGCGTCATGGGCCGTTCGTTGCGGCTGCCCAGCTCCACTTCGTCGCGGTCACGAAAGCAGATGGACCTGAATCCGTCCCATTTCGGCTCGTATGACGCATCGGGCGGGATCGACCGCACCGATTTGGCAAGCATCGGCGACACCGGGGGCATGACGGGTAAGTCCATAGGCCGATTGTGCTGGAATCTTTGGTATGGCCGCTGCAGAAGAGCTCGACGTCGACGGAATTGCGGTTCGCCTGACCAGTCCGGACAAGGTCTATTTCCCCCAAGCTGGGCTCGAAAGGCACAAAGCGGCGGCTCGTCGAGTACTACCTCGCCGTGGCTGGTGGTCCGATGCTCGATGCGCTCCGTGACCGGCCCACCCATCTGCAGCGCTTCCCGGATGGCATCGACGGGGAGGAGATTTACCAGAAGCGGGTGCCGCAGCACCACCCCGACTATCTGCAGACCTGCCAGGTGACGTTCCCCTCCGGACGCACCGCCGATGCCCTGAAGGTTACGCACCCCTCCGCCATCGTGTGGGCGGCACAGATGGGCACCATCACCTTGCACCCATGGCAGGTGCGCTGCCCCGATACCGACCATCCCGACGAGTTGCGCATCGACCTGGATCCGCAGCCCGGTGTCGCCTTCGAGCAGGCGCGCGAGGTCGCGGTCGACGTGTTGCGGCCGTTGCTCGACGAGCTCGGTCTGGTCGGATATCCCAAGACATCCGGTGGGCGCGGGATCCACGTCTTTCTGCGGATCGCCACCGACTGGGACTTCATCGAGGTTCGCCGCGCCGGCATCGCGCTGGCCCGCGAGGTAGAGCGACGCGCGCCCGAGGCCGTCACCACGGCGTGGTGGAAAGAGCAACGCGGCGAGCGCATCTTCATCGACTTCAATCAGAATGCCCGGGACCGCACCATGGCGTCGGCCTACTCGGTACGGCCCACCCCGATCGCGACGGTGTCGACGCCGCTGACCTGGGACCAGCTGGCCGGCGCGGAACCAGACGACTACACCATCGCAACCGTTCCCGATCTGGTGAAGGCCCGCCAAGATCCCTGGGCCGCAATGAATGACGTGGCCCAGTCGATCACGCCTCTACTGGAGATGGCCGACGCTGACGAAGAGCGCGGCCTTGGCGATATGCCGTATCCGCCGAACTATCCCAAGATGCCCGGCGAGCCGAAACGAGTTCAGCCGAGCAGGGATACGGACTTGAAGAACACCGGCAAGTCAAGGTGACAGAGCTCGGCCCCTGGCCGCCGCCGGCCGCCCAGCGGTGATTTCGTAAGTGCCACAGGGCGTACGGCTTTTTGTCACAGTGACGCAAGCGCCCACCCGCTGGCTGTGCGAGAACGTCTGGTAGACAGACGCTTTCAGGGAACCATCCGATGGCAGTCAGTACGCTGACTGGCACGCCCACGGCCGAAGGCGGACCTACAAAATAGAGCGTGCCAGTAGCGCAACCCCGACGGCGGAAGTTTCGCCTATGGCGTGCAGGTGATTCCGGTGGCCCCGCTGGTGCACGAGATGGTAGGCAACGTGCATCCGGAGCTCGCCAATGCGGTGAAGCCCAGGACCACGCCGAGAACAACCTTGTACTTCAAACGAGACATGACCACTCCATTCGTTGAGAAGAAATGCTTCGCCCGAGAGGGCTATTGTACGTGAGCACAATTCGAAACACTATGGCTTTCAACAAAATTGCGGCAGTTCATGCCGACTCGATCAAAGGGCATGCGACAATCCTCCGTCGATACTTCCATTCCAGCCCGGGATTGATCCTATTGTGCTACAGGGCTTTACCGCGGACATGCGCACTGCAACTTCCTCGCGCGGCGCACCATGAGGATGCGCACGCCACTTAGCTAAGCGCGTGACAGGCAGGCGATTTCACCTGAGCCAGGACGTCGTAAACCAGTACGCTGGCTGGCACGCCATATCACCAACGGTGCACTCGGTAGGCTCAAAGTGAGCCCCTACCAAGCGAAGCGTGCCAGTAGCGCAACCCCTCGACGGCCCGATCAGCCGCCTATGGCGAGCAGGTTATCCCGGTGGCAGCGGTACTGCAGTCGATGGTCAACGGAATAGTGCAACCCGAGGATGTCAACGCGGTGGCGGCCAGAATCAGCCCGAGGACAACCTTGTACTTCACACGAGACATGGACCACTCCATCCTTTAGAGGAGAGATGTACGCCCGAGGGGAGTTATGTTACGTGAGTGCAATGCGGAATGCCATGCGATTCACCAAATTTGCGGCGATCTACTTCAACTGATTGAAAGCGGGCCACAGTCGTCGCCCGAACGGGCCGGCACGGCCGGCGATGCCTCCGTGCTGGCGGCCGAGCGCCTGATTTGCATTCATTTTCCAAATTCGTCCGCAGGGGCGGCCCGGGGCATAAGATTCGTAATAGCGCACGATCCGACCTACATTTCCAACAATGCAGGGCGATCCGAAACGTGTTCGGGGGGGCCGAGATACCAGCTTCCTGGCGCCGCGGAGCGGCCATTGTCGCCGGATCGCGGCATCCGTCGTGCCCATTGCCATCCTGCCCGCGAGCTCGGTAAGCTATCCGCACGACCACCGACCGCGCCGGCGTATCTGCTCGTGCCAATTAGGGTCTGCCCTTCCCCGAACCGCCAACACGTTGAATGCATTTCATGCGAGAGCGATCGTTGGTGTCCTGCAACACCGGGCGTATTAGATTCCAAATCCGGTCAACCCGGCCGAGAAAAGTAAGCTTTGTCGCTATGCCGGTGGCTATTCGTGCGTGGTGTGCAACGTTGGCCTTTTTGCTCCCGGGGGCGGCCAGTATCACCGTCGCGGCCGCGGCGCTCGCGGAGCCGAGCGGCATCGGCGCCGCCGACCGGCTGGTCGGCTGGGACACCTATCGACGGCTGGACCGGCTGCCGTATCTGCGCGCCGACACACAGGCCCTGCAGCTCTCCAGTTTCGACCGCAGCGGCGGTGATTTCGACCTCTCCACCGGTAACCGCAACGGCACCGGGGGATGTCTGACCTCCGGCGGTGCCGGTTGCGTCATCGCCGAGGATCGCGGTGCCGGCGAGGTGGATTCGATCTGGCTCACCCGCGACGGCGGCAAGGTGACGCGGATCGGGAACATCCGCGTCGAACTGGACGGGCGAACGGTGCTCGACGCTCCCCTGCAATCGGTGGTCGACGGTGCGTTGGGTGCGCCGTTCGAATGGCCGCTCGTTGCGAATGCGGCGCAGTCGCCGGGCGGGGTGTACATCAAGGTGCCGATGCCCTACCGGCAGTCGATGCGGATCAGCGTCGCATCCAATCTCGAGTACTACCACGTCGACTATCGCCAATTTTCGAACGCCGTGGGCGTATCCACTTTCTCACCCGCCGACCCCGCGCTCGACGTGCTCGCCACGCTGCGCGCCGCGGGCACCGTCGACCCCAAACCGTTTGCGGCTGCGGCTGTTCATGAGGGCCGGGTTGTCGAGGTCCCGGCCGGCGCCGGGACGACCATCGCGGAATCGGCCGGCCCGGGCAGCATCTCGGCGATACGCCTGCAACTGCCCGAACCGGCGGACCAACTTCTGAGCGGCTTGCGGCTGCAAATGGACTTCGACGGCCGCACCATGGTCGACTCCCCACTCGGGGAGTTTTTCGGCGCCGGGTTGGGGACCAATACCGTGCGGTCCCTGATGTTCGCCGTGGCCCAGCAGCCCGGAGGACCGCTGTCGTTGTCCGCATGGTGGCCCATGCCATTCGCCCACGCGGCCCGCATCACTCTGGTGAACACCACCGGTGACCCGGTGGCCGGAATCGACAGCGACGTGACGACCTCCCCCGACGCCCAGTGGGCGCCCGCGCTGGCCAGCGGTCGCGCCGGCTACTTCACCGCTCGCTCGCATGCCGGTCCGACGGTCCCGGGCCAGGACTGGCTGTTCGCCGACGAGCAGGGCCACGGGAAATTCGTCGGCGTCAGCCACACCATCCGCGGTTCTCGGATCAGGACCGCGTTCAGTGACGCCGCCCCTTACTTTCTCGAAGGGGCCGAGCGCGTCTACACGGACGGCGCCGGGTCGCCCCAGTGGTATGGCACCGGCACCGAGGACCTCTACGAGGGCGGCTGGTATTTCAAGGACGGCACCCGCTTCAGTGACCCGCTCACCGGTCAACCCGACCGCCGCACGTCGACCGCCGGGTGCGCCGACTACTGCGTCGCCGTCTATCGGCTCATGCTCGCCGACGCCATCGATTACCACTCCGCGATCCGCTTCGGCATCGAGCACGGTAAACGGAACATGGTTCAACCCGACTACAGCTCAACCGCTTTCCTCTACACGCAGCCGAATGACACTCTTGCGCCGGGCGACAACGTTCGCCCGGGCGACGCGATCAGTCGACTCCTGCACGGCTATGCCGACGCTGACGGCACGGACCAGCTGTTGGTCAGCGAATATGAAGGCGCCGACGACACCCATCCGGTGATCGGGTCGGTCCGCGCCACCAACGGTGCGGTCACGTTCCATCTTGAGACCGACCCGGACAACCGCGGAATCCTGCTCAGACGGACGTCTGATCAGGCGGACGGCTTCCAGTCGGCGGACGTCACCATCGACGGCGTCCCCGTGGGGAATTGGTTGCAGCCGCGCAGCAACACTTTTCATCGCTGGCTCGACGACACCTACCTCTTGCCGCAGTCGGCAACAGCGGGCAAAGCGCAGCTGACAATCACCCTCATGCCCACACCCGACTCCCCGCCGTGGACGGCCAGCCGCTATCAGATCGAGACGCTGACCGGGTCAACCGATTAGACCGCGGCCGACCGCACCACCCGATTGGCGAGCAGGGCCATCACCACGCCCGTCAATCCACCGAGGGGAGCCACCGACGATGACCATCCCGACAGCACGAAGAAACCGAACGCCGCGCCGACGGTGAGCAAGGCCGCATGCACCGGCGTCCAGCGCGTGATCGACGGCAACCGGAACGACAACCCCATGCCAAGGAGCAGTGCCAGGACGTGACCGAACGCGGTGAAGTCCGCGTCAAGCGTGGCCACCAAACCGATGCCAAGCCACCAACCAATCCAGGCCGGACGCCAGCGCAACGGTATCGATGCGGTCAGGGCGCCCAGCACGCACACGGCGCCGTAGCTGATCCCGACGTCGGTGGCCCGGGCGACCGAGAACGGCAACCATCCCGTCTCCACCGCGGCGACCAGCCCCACCGCGAGGATCAACGTGGCGCCGATGTGGCCGACGGCAAACGTGATCAGCAAGCCCCTACCGCGCCAGGTGAGTTCACCGAGCGCCAGCAGGCACACCAGCCCGGGCAACCAGAGATAGACGTCGCCCCCGTCGCTGACGAACGCGCTACCGACCAGGGCGGCCAGATGGCCGTGCGCCAGGTTGTGCAGGTTGGTGCTCATTTCGCTGACGACTGAGGCGCGGGTGCGTGCACCCATGGCCGTCAGGGTGACCGAAACCGTGAGCAACAGGACGGCGTACGCAGCAGTGACACGCAAACGGTCGGCGCGCGCGCGAACGTTCGTGCCGGAAGACGTCATTGGCCGTTCCAACCGCGGTCGCGGGCCAGCAGGTCGGCCACGGTCTCCCGGCGCACGAGTTCTCGGGAGCGACCGCCGGAGACGGCGACCAGCGGCGGCCGGCCCACCAGGCTGACGCCCGATACCGTGGAGTGCTGGTAGGCACCGGTGCAGGCCACCGCCAGCAGATCACCGGGGTGGATGTCCGCGGGCAGCTCGACGCCGCGGGCGATCTCGTCACCGTTTCCATTCCGGCCCACGACGGTGACCGGTGCGCTCGCGGTCGGCCGGTGGCGGTTCGCCAGTGCCACCGTGTATTTCGCGCCCGGATTCCCGGGGTGGCCGGCCAGGCCGCCGTCCACCGCGACGAAGGTATGCCCGCCCGGCTGCCGCTTGACAGCGGTGACCCGGCACAGGGTCACCCCCGCGCGTGCGGCGATCGCCCCGCCCGGCTCGATCGCGATCTTCGGCCGCGGGAATCCGTACTCCGCGCAAGCGGATTCCAGTGCGGCATCCACAGCAGCGCCGAGTGACCGCAGGTTGAGCTCCGGGTCGCCCGAACGGTATGGGATCGCGTGTCCGCCGCCAAGATTGAGCTCAGTGAGCACGACCTGATGGTGGTCGCGGACCTGGGCCATCACGCCGATCATCTGCTGGATCGCCGCACCGTAGAGCGAGGCATCGATGAGGTGCGCCCCGAGTTGGCAGTGCAACCCCACCAGGTCGAGCGACGGCTGGTCCAGGACACGCTTGAGGGCCGAATGGCCCCCCGACAGCGCGAAGCCGAATTTCCGGTCGGGCGTCCCGGCGTCGGGAATGACCCGCAGCAGAACGCGTTGACGGTGACGCACCCGGCAGGCGAGCAGCGAGATCTCGCTGGGTGAGTCGATCACGATCCGCCCGACGCCGGCCGCGATCGCGTCACCGAGCTCAGTCGCGGTCTTCGCGCCATCCAGGACTATCCGCGAGGGCGGGACGTCGGCGGCCAGCGCGGTCGCCAGCTCGGCGGCCGAACTGACGTTCACGCCGGCCCCTTCATCCGCGGCCCAGCGGGCCACGTCCACGCTCAACAGCGCCTTGCCGCCGTAAATCAGCTCGGCATCTGGCAGCGTCGCGCGATAGCAACGGATGCGGGCCCGAAAATCCTCTTCGTCCACCATGTGGGTGGGAGTGCCGTACTCGGCGGCAATATCGTCGGCTGCGACGTCCCCGACGCACAATCGGCCCAGGTCGTCGACGTAGGCGCTCAGCGGCCACACCGCGCGATCGAGGTGCGGGTTAAACCCGTGCCTCACCGAGGGAAGCAGCTCGAAGAGCGTCATGCCTCCACGGTGCCGGTCCGGCCGCGGGCGTGCCGCCTTCTTAACGAAGCCTTCACACCCGGGTGGCAAATCTTCACAGATCCTTGCCAAATGTCGCGCGGACATCATTGCCTCGGACGCCTTGACTGCGCGGTCTACCTGCTGCTAGACAGGGGTGCGCGCGAATTTGGGCGATCGCCCAAAATGGAGGTGGAGCATTCGATGACCGTCACCAGCGACACGGACGTCTACTACGACCCCTACGACGTCGACATCAACGCCGACCCGTATCCGACCTACGCCCGGCTGCGTGAAGAGGCGCCGATCTACTACAACGATCGTTACGACTTCTGGGCGCTGTCCAGGCATTCCGACGTCGAGCGGGCGCTGGCCAACTGGGAGACGTTCTCCAACAAGCGCAGCGACATCCTCGAGCTCATCAAGTCGAAATTCGACATGCCCGGCGGCGTCATGATGTTCCAGGATCCGCCCGAACACACGCGGCTGCGCGGCCTGATGTCGCGCGTGTTCACTCCCCGCCGCATGGCCGAGCTCGAGGACCAGATCCGGCAATACTGCGTGCGGTGTCTGGACCCGCTCGTCGGCTCTGGGGGCTTCGACATCATCGCGGAGCTGGCCTCGATGATGCCGATGCGGGTGATCGGGATGCTGTTGGGAATCCCTGAGTCCGAACAGGTCTCGGTCCGCGACGCCAACGACGCCAACCTGCGGACCAAGCCGGGTGCGCCGCTGAAAGTTGCAGACGCCGACTCGATCGCCGACGGCCGAATCTATGCCGACTATGTGGAATGGCGGTCCAATAACCCTTCTGACGACCTGATGACGACGCTGCTCAACGTCGAGTTCGACGACGAGCACGGGGTGCGCCGAAAGCTGACGCGCAAGGAGGTGCTGCACTACACGCAGGTGGTCGCGGGGGCGGGCAACGAGACGACCGGCCGGCTAATCGGCTGGCTGGCCAAGGTGCTCGCCGAGCATCCCGATCAGCGGCGCGCCGTCTACGAGGACCGGTCACTGTTGACCCGTACCGTCGACGAGACGCTGCGATTCGAGCCGACGGGACCACACGTCGCCCGTTGGATGGCAAGGGATTTCGAGTGTTACGGCACTACGGTTCCGGCCGGCAGCGCCATGCTGCTGTTGTTCGGCGCAGCCAACCGCGACCACCGCCGGTACACCGATCCCGACACCTACAACGTTCGCCGCGACAATATCTCGCACATCACGTTCGGCAAGGGTGTGCACTACTGCCTTGGCGCCAACCTGGCCCGCCTCGAGGGTCGCGTTGCGCTGGACGAGATTCTGAACCGCTGGCCAGAATGGGGCATCGACTACTGCACAGCGCAATTGGCCTCGACATCGACAGTTCGTGGCTGGGAGCGGTTGCGGGTCATATTGCCCTGAATTAGCTCGGCATCTCGAATCGACCGACGATGCGACTCACCAGCGCGACCGCCTCCGCGTGGCCTGTGGTGGCGCCGAGCGCCTGCTCCAGGATCAGCATGCGGCCTACCGCGGCGAGGATGACCGCGAGGCCGGCCGGCGGGAAATCACCGGTGTCCAAACCATGTTCGCGGACAATGAAATTCAGCGCGGTGATCTGCATCTCGCGCCAACGCTCCGACCAGGCCGCGATCTCGGTCCTGATTTCCTTGCGGTGGTTGGCGAGCCCCATAAACTCCAGCAGCAGGCGGGTGTCCTTCGGCTCGATGAGCGTGTCCCAGAAGGCATGCAGGGGGCGGTCGGACGCCAACGCCCGCTGCTGGCGCTCCAGGTAGGCGGCCGCGCCACGCCGGAAGACGTTCAGGTAAAGGTCGTCCATGGTGGGGAAGTAGTAGTGCACCAGGGCGGGCTTGACGCCGGCTTCGGCCGCCACCCGGCGCGACGTCGCCGCGGCATAACCCTCGTCGACCATGATCTGGATCGTCGCGTCAATGAGCGTGTCGCGGGTCGCGGAGTCCCTGGCCATCAACGGACCCTAATTTGGGCGATCGCTAAAAATCAACACGGCGCCTGGACAGGCGCAGGCCAAGTCCATGATTAAGGAATCGGCGGCCGGGGAACTGCCATCCGGACAGTTCAAAAAGTGAAGGAAAATACCGTGGCCCCAAGCTTTAAAGACGTCATCGCATCCAAGTACCTGCTTCTGACCACGTTCACCAAGGACGGTCGCCCCAAACCGACGGCGATCTGGGGCGTGCCCGACGGGGACAAGCTCCTGGTCATCACCGACGACGGTTCGTGGAAGGTCAAGCGGATCAACAACACGCCGCGGGTGACGATCGCGAGGAGTGGATCCCTGGGGAAGCCGAAGAGCGAGCCGGTCGAAGGGATCGCGCGCGTTCTGCCGAAGTCGGAGACGCGGCGCGTGTACAACGCCGTGCTCAAGCGGTACTGGTACCACGCGTGGTGGTTTTATGCCCACTCGATCGTGCGCGGCGGCGTCGACAAGGTGCACGTGGGACTTGAGATCAAACCGGCCGCGTAGCGTGGCTCTTGGGGTCGATCAGGATCTTCGCGTGCGCCTCGGGGTCACCGAGTGCATCGAAAGCGGCTTCGACGCCTGCCAATCCGACCGTCCCGGTGATCAGCGGCGCGACGTCGACCTTGCCGTCGGCGAGCATATGCAGGGTGTCGCGGAACTCCAGGGGCGTGTAGCCGAGCACGAACCGCAGATCGATTTCTTTGTTGATCGCCATCGCCGGCCGAATGCGGTCGGCGCCCATGCAGACGCCGACGACGACGACCCGCGAGAACAGCGGCGCGCTGGAGATAATGCCGTCGATGATGCCCGGGACGCCGACGCATTCGAAGACGACTGGATGTTTGGGGGTTGCCGCGCCGGCGGCTTCGGCGGCGCGCCACACGTGCCACCACGGCAGCCGCAGCCTTTGTAGCTTCTCGATCGTCCCCACCGCGAGGTCGAACGCCTCGAGGATGCCTTGCAGATGCTTGCGGCCGGCCTCGGTCTCGTAGGGCGAGTCCTGTGCGGGGTCGACCACGATATCGGCGCCGCAGGCCGTCGCGAGCGCCCGGCGGCCCGCCGAGAAGTCGCTCGCGACGACGGTGCGGACCCCATGCGCCTTGAGCATGCAAATAACCGCGAGACCGATTGGGCCGCAGCCGATGACGATGGCGACGTCGCCCTTGCCCACCTCGCCGCGGCGAACGGCGTGCCACCCGACGGCCATCGGCTCGGTCAGCGCGGCGACGTCGGGGGACAGCCCGTTCGGCACGGCGAACGTCAGCGACCGCTCGACCAGGAGCTGCTCGGCGTAGGCGCCCGGCGCCATCGTCGACAACCCGATCCCATGCACCTCCTTGCCGCGCCGCAGCAGCGGCAGGGCCACGACCGGGGTGCCGGGCCGCGGGGCCTTGCGGGTGCCAGGACCGTAATCGATGACCTCTCCGCAGAATTCGTGACCGAACACCACCTGCTGATCCGAGCGCATGAACGCGTCATATCCCGACTCGGCCATCACGTCGGCGAGTTCGTCGCAGTGCCGGCGCGCGTGCAGATCCGATCCGCAGATGCCACACCGTAGGACGTCGATCAGCAACTGGCCTTTGGCCGGGGTCGGTGCAGGCAGGTCGACGACCTCCAGCTTCGCGTTGGTGCACGTTACGCTCTTCATCAGTCGATCCTCCTACACGGTGGCCGACTTGGAACTCGAAGGTTGCAGCCCTGCCGCTGCTCTCAACTGTCCGTAGGCCCGCCGGGTGCACCGGGCGAGGTGCGGGAGGTCACCGAGCGCCGCGGCGTTGGCGACGAAACCGAAGTCCATGGTGTCGTGGTAGGACGCGAAGGTGGCATTGAGTCCGATGGAGGCCGCGAGGGCGGAAACCGGGTAGATGCCGAGAAGGCGCGCACCGTTGAGGTATTTGACCTCCTCTGCGCCCGCCACGTTGGAGATGACGAGGTTGCACGCCGGGTGCGCGACACGGTCCAGGTGCGTGGATGAACCCAGCCCGGCGAGCGCAACGAGCCCGGCCGCATAGGTGAGTGCCGCCTCGCTGGACATGCGGCTGAGCTCTTTCTTGCACGCGGCGACCGAGTTCACCACCTGTTGGATCCGTTCCCGCATGCTCGCTCCGGGCTCTCCGAGTCGCGGGAACACCGCGGACACTCGCGTGCCGATCGTCGTGTCCGCGCCGCCACGCAGCGAGACCGGGCACATCGCAATGAAGGGATGCGCGAAGGCCTGGCCCGTCTCGCGTAGGTAGTCGTGCAGCCCCGCATCGATGACCGTGACAGCCACGTCGTTCAGGGTCGCCCCGAGGCGCCGCCCGACCTCGTGCATCTCCTCGAGCGGCAGGGAAAGCGTCGCGAAGCTGCGCCCGATCTGCAGCGGGGCGTTGGTCGGGGCGTGTTGCGCCCCGAACGGCAGACTGCCCTCCAGGTGCGATCGGACGATGGTCGCGAAGAGCTTGCGCAGCGCGCCGATCGAAATCTGGCTGAGCGCCTCGACCTGCGTGAGGGTCGCGCGAATCGAGTCGGTGATCCGCGACGTGAAAGGGGTCGGCGGGTGCGGCGTGGTTTGAGGCGCGCCCAGCGCGAAGGCCGGTGTCGGGACGGTGCGCTCCCCGGTCGTGCTCAGCCCGGCGTACAGAAGCTTGAGGCCGGATTCGCCGTCGATGATCGAGTGATGGGTTTTCGTGTAGATCGCGAACCTACCGCCCGGCACCCCGTCGATCACCCAGCACCGGAATAGCGGCCGGTTGCGGTCGAGCTGTGGCTCGTGCAGATCCGCGACGAGCCGCAGCAGGTCGTCGTAGGAGGCGCGAGCGGGGAGGGCCAGGTGTCCCACGTGGTAGTTGGGATCCCAGTGCGTCACCTCCCGGAAATGAGGTGCCCCCCGACCGAGCAGCTCCGGAACGTAGTTGAACGGCGGTGCCGGCACGCACGCGCGATACGCCTGCACGATCTCGCGCACGATGGGCGCGCGGCCGGCGGGCTTCTTGAACAACAGCATGGCGCCGACATGCGTCGTGCCGGCCGGCGACTCGATCAAGAGCCATGAAAGATCCAGGGGCGGAATCGGTTTGGTCATGCTGTACATCCCCGGACGCGGAGGAGCCGAACGTTACGGTGATGTTCTCTCCGCAGACCACGCCCCGCGAGGGCATTAGGACCCCGTTACGGCAGTCGTTGGTCCTTCAGCCCGGTGACGCTCAGCTGACGGCGCGGAGCGCTTCGAATGTGTCAGCCAGAGTCTCTCGGGGATCCCGGTAGGTAATGCCCAGTTCGCGCTCGCTGGGCGAATCGTCGGACGCCGGCATCTGCGTGTAGTACTGCATCCCGGCCCACGTGAAGGGCGTGTCGAAGGGTACGAACCGGCTGGCGCGATCCATTACCGCGCCGGCGACGCGCAGGGCGGTATCGGGGATCGGAACCGAGACCATCGCCGACCCGGACACCTCGCCGAGCATCTTCGCCAACTCCGCCGCCGGAACGCGATGGCCGCCCGCCATGTACCGGCGCGGGCCGCGGCCGGGTTCCAGCAGCGCCGCATGCAACGCGGCCACATCGCGCACGTCGACGATCAACCAGGCCCCGCTCCGCCCCGGGATCACATGCATCTGCAAAGCGGCCTTGACGCCTTCGCCGGCCTCCCCGAACTGGTCGCCCACCGGCGGACCGATGACCATGCCCGGGTAGGTGATGTTCACCGGCGCGCCCGCATCCTGCAGACCGCGGGCATAGATCTCGACCTGCGCCTTGGAGGTCCCGTAGCCGTCCGCCCCACCGACGACCGGCAGGTCCGCCGACAGCTCTTCCAGGCCGGCATGAAAGAGCGCGCTGAAACTGGACACGTGGACGATCGGGTCCAAGCCCAGCTCGACCGACTGGCCGAGGACGTTCTGGGCGCCCTGCATGTTGGTGGTGAGCATTTCCGTCGTCTGGCGCGGATCGGTGGCGACCAGGGCGGCGCTGTGCACGACGGCCTCGCAGCCGTCCAGCGCCTCGCGCACCGCGATCCGATCGGTGATGTCCGCGACGGCGAAGTCGGACACGTCGACGCCCAGCTTGGCCACAGTGGTCTCCAGCTTGCCGGGGTTGCGCACCAGAAACCGGATCGAGTGCCCCGCGTCGGCGATGGCCTTGGCCGTCCAGCCGCCGACGAATCCCGTACCGCCTGTGATCAGAACGCGCATGGTGCGATCTTTGCAGGGCCGTCCGGACTACAGGTGACTGGAGGCGAAGTTGGCGGCCTGGCCCGTCATGCCGTTCATCCCGTAGGACGTGTGGGCGGCGAAGTCGTTGCCGTTGCCGCTGCCACACACCGGATCGCCCTGGGCGCACAGCTCGATGGTCTTCGGCTGATACAGCGGGCCGATCGCCAGCGGCGGTGCGTGGTACTTCTGCAGGAAGTCGCCCGACGGCGTTCCGAACAAAGTGACCGCGGCGACATGGTTGGCGACGTCGGGCGGCATGGGCGGGGGCACGGCCGACGCTGGGACGCCCGGCGGCACGGCCGCAGAGGTGACGTACCCGGCCAGGGCGGCGCCCTGCGAGTAGCCGCCCAGCACCTCACGGGTGTTGGGGCAGTTCTTGGCCGTGGCTTCGACGTGCGAGCTGGCGTCGCGGATGCCGTCGACTACCGTCTGTGGGAAGTCGGGGGCCGAAAAGTCCGTGCTGGCAGGATAATTGACCGCATACACACTGAGCGAGCGCGGGCCGATCTGCGAGCGCAACGCATCGACGAACGACCCGCCGATGCCGCCGATGCCGGGCGGCTCGCCCGACCCGCGGGCGAACACCACCTCGACATCGGGGCACGGGTCCGCGGAGGCCGACGGGCTGGGCGCGCTGGACACCAGGGCGCCGGCTGTCAGCGCCGCCAGTCCAACGAGCGCCGGCAGCCGGCGCAACGCGGAAAGCCCGATCACTTCTTGAACGCGTCTTTCACCTTTTCGCCCGCGTCCTTGAGGCTGGACTTCGCCTGGTCCGCCCGGCCCTCGTCCCGGGTGTCGTGGTCGCCGGTCGCCTTGCCGATGGCCTCTTTGGCCCGCCCGCCCAGGTCTTCGATCTTGTTCTTCAGCTTGTCCTCGTTACTCATGCCGGTGTGGCTACCCAGCAATGGGAGATGTTGAAACCCCGTCCTGCCATCATGGAGGGGTGAGCGCCGCAATCGTGGTCGCAATAGTGGTGGGGCTGATGCTGCTGGGCATCGGCATGGTGGTCAACCAGTTGCTTCGGCTGCGCAGGTATCTGAGGGACTCGCCGACCGCGCAACCGCCCGCCCCGGAGCCCACGGAGCCGCCCGGCTAGAAACCGGCCCGCCGCGCGGGGCCGGCTGATAGCTTCGTCCTCGTGGCAGCGGGGCGGCGCGGCACCGTGAAGCCGTCGGCTCTTCTGGTCGCCGACGATGGTCTGCCACGCGGTGTCTCCGGTGCGGCCGACCCCCATTTCGGCAACGTCGTCAAGCTGTTCGCGCAGCTGTTTCCCGGGCGCCGGTTCGGTGGCGGAGCGTTGAGCGTCTACATCGACGGCGTGCCGGTGGTCGACGTCTGGACGGGTTGGTCGGACCGGGCCGGCACCCAGCTCTGGACCGCCGACACCGGCGCGATGGTGTTCTCGGCGACCAAGGGTGTCGCGTCGACGGTGATCCATCGGCTGGCCGACCGGGGCCTGCTGTCCTATGACGAGCCCGTCGCCGAATACTGGCCCGAGTTCGCGGCTAACGGCAAGGCCGAAATCACGGTCCGCGACGTCTTGCGGCACCGCTCCGGGTTGTCGCACCTGCGCGGCGTAACCAAGGCGCAGTTGATGGACCACGCCCTGATGGAGGAACGCCTCGCCGCCGCGCCGGTCGACCACTTGCGAGGCGTGCAGGCCTATCACGCGTTGACCTACGGATGGCTGCTGTCCGGCCTGGCCAGGGCGGTGACGGGCAAGGGCATGCGGGAGCTGATCCGCCAGGAGATAGCGCGGCCCCTCAACACCGACGGCCTGCACCTCGGCCGCCCTCCGGAAGGCTCGCCGACCACGCCCGCGGAGATCCTGATACCGCAGGGCAGGCTGCGCGCCCCGGTGTTCAACTTCATCGCACCCAAGATGGCCGGCCTGCCGTTCTCCGGCGCGCTGGGCGCGATGTACTTTCCCGGCGTCGTATCCCTGATCAAGGGGGACACCCCCTTCCTGGACGGCGAGGTGCCCGCCGCCAACGGCGTGGTGACCGGCCGTGGACTGGCGAAGATGTATGCCGTGCTGGCCAACGGCGGGCGTATCGACGGCAAGAAGTACCTGTCCGAGGAGCTGGCGCGCGGCCTGGCCGGACAGGCGCGCCGGAAGTGGCCGGACGCGAACATGGTGGTGCCCATGCCATTTCACCTCGGTTACCACGAATCGCCGGTGCCCGGCCTGCTAAAGGGTTTCGGCCACGTCGGTCTCGGCGGGACGCTCGGCTGGGCCGACCCGGAGGCCGGCAGCTCGTTCGGCTTCGTCCACAACCGGTTGCTGACGCCGTTGCTGTTCGACATGGGATCCTTTGCGGGCCTGGCTCGTCCGCTGCGCAACGCCATCCTGGCGGCCCGCGATCAGGGCCCGCTGCGGGTGCCGCAGCTCGGGGCCACTTACGCCAAAACCACTCGGCGCAAGGCGGTTCTATAACCGGGCGGCGACCAGGTTCGCGGCCTGCGCCGTCATCCCGGACTGCACATACGAGCCGTGCGCGAAGACGTTGATGCTGGAGCCATCGGAGCACGCCGGGTCGCCGGCGGCACACATGTCGATGGTCTTCGCGGCGTACGGCGGGCCGATCGTGGGAAACACGGTGCCCGACAAGCGATTCGCGAGTGCGCTCGTCGGATTGCCGAAGACGGCGATCGCCGCGACATGATCGGCCGCCTGGGGCGGCATGGCCGGCGTGGCCAGATCGATCACACCCGCGCCCTGCGAGAATCCGCCGAGCACCATTCGGGTGTTGGGGCAGCGTCCGATCATGTCCCGTACGTGAGCGACCAGGTCATCCGCACCGTTCTGGGCGCTCGCCGCGAAAGCCTCGGTCGCGGGGTAGTTCACCGGGTAGACCCCCATCGAGCGACCAGAAATCTGAGAGCCGAGCGAGTCGACGAACGCCTGGCCGACGTTGCCGACACCCGCGGGCTGGCCGGTGCCGCGGGCAAAGGCCACCTCGACCGCGGGACACGGATCGGCATGCGCGCCAGGGCTGTTGAGCGTGCCGCCCGACGCCGCCGAAGTCACCGCGATCGCAACACCAATGACGATGCGCTTCGCAATCACCGCTTTATGCTGACACAGGCGTTCCCACGCGGCAGCGTCAGCGGAAGATCGGTGTAGGTGACGATGCCCGGCGCCGCCGCGACGACGGCGGGGATCGCGTTGATCGCCGGCATCGCGGTCATGATGTGGCCGAGGTCCATGAACTCCTCGAGCGTGGTGGCCTCGAAGTAGGGCGGCGGCAGGAAGCCGACCTTGGTAGTCACCGTCGGCTGCCCGTCGATCTGGATCACCCAGCCGTCCTGTTCGATCTTCCAGTCGGGTTCGAGCGTCTGTCCCTTGCGCCACCGCACGTTCAGGTCGATCAGGGTGGTGTCACCGACGATGCCCTGCCAGCTGATGTAGACGCCCGCCACACAGCCCGCGGGGATGGTCCAGGAGGCCATCTCGAGATCCGCCGTGGTCTGGGCGAACTCGGCCACGCACTTAACCTCGTCGAGCTCGACGCCGAGCGCGTCGCCCACCAGCCGGACGGCCTCGCCGAAGATGGCCGTTCCCTTCGCCGCCATCGCCGGCAGGTCGGGGTGGTCGATCGGCTGGCCGAAGCCCACCGGCTTCTCGGTTTCAGGTGAGTCGTAGAACGTGGTGTCGGCGGCTTCGTTCACCGTGACCTTGTCGATGCGGTTGCACACCATCGCCGACACGATGGCCAGCAGCTCGGCGAAGCCCGGACTCACCCCGGAGCCGAAGATGGTGGCGCCGCCCTTCTCGCAGGCCTGCGCCAACTTCTCGCGGCCGTTCCCGAGGTTTCCCCCGGTGATGAACGACGCCGTGGTCACCACGTTGACGCCCGCGGACAGGATGCGCACCAACTCGTCGACATCGATCCACATCGGGTTGTAGACCACGCAGTCCGGCTTCAGCGCGAGCAGCGCGTCGACGTCGTTGGTGGCCGCCACACCCAGCGGGGGGATCCCGACCAGTTCGCCGGCGTCGCGGCCGACCTTCTCCGCCGACCAGGCGTAGCAGCCCACCAGCTCATAGGTGGGGTTGGCGACGATCGACTTCAGCGAGCTCTTGCCGACATTGCCGGTGTTCCACTGAACCACTCGATAGTTGTTTGGCACTCGCTCAGCATAGGGAATCGGGGCCGGCGTTAGTAGGAGGATTCGGCCGCCAGAATTTCGGCCAGGAACGCGTCGCCGGCCGGCCGGTCCAGCCGCGCCCGCGCCCACCGCCGCACGCGTTCCCGGGTTTCGGGGGACTCCGTCGTCTCCGCCCCGACGTGCACCGCCGTGGCCGACCAATCGTGGCCCCACGCCGCCGATTCGGTCAGCGGATGTTGCGCGCCATCGACCAGGGGGAGGGTCGCTCGGCCGTCGGCGTCCAGGGCACCGGTGCCGGAAACGGCGCCGGAGCGCAGCCGCACGGCGATGCCGGTGGGCGCGTCCGGCCCGATGACCGCGGTCCGCACCAAGGCGACGGCCGTCCCGGCCGCCTCGATCGTCCAGTCGACGGTGTTTTCGCCCGCGTCGAAGATGCCGGGCGGAACCCCGCCCCAGTTGACGGACGCGACGCCGCGGGTGATCGGAGCCGCGGCGCCCGGACCCGCTCCCGCACCCGCGGCCAGGGCGTAGTCGTCGCGGCGGCCGCTCGGCACGCTCAGGGGCATACTCGAATCATCAAGGGCGGCACAGAGTTCGGGCCAGCCGGGGCCGTCCACGCCCAGTTCGTCGGCCAGGCCGGCGCCCGCCCGCACCAGATCGAGTGCGCGCGGATCGCCGTCGGCGACGTGGGCGGCCAGGGCATCGGCGTGCGGCGCCAGTAATCCCGCCACGTCGGAATCCAAGGTGTCGTCGGCGAAGAAGCCCTGCGCGCCGGCGGTCAGCAACGCGACCTCGAGGTCCAGCAACGCGCGGTCGAGGCCGGCGATGCCGTCGCGCCGGCTTGCGGGCCACCAGCGCCGCAGCCAATGGCCCACCGCCAGCCTGCGCAGCGGGGCGACCGAGCCCGGCAGGATGTCCACGCCGGCGAGGTCGATGCCGTGCGGGTCGTCCGCCGACCCGATCGCCGAAGCCAGGGCGACGTGTCCGGATTCGCCGAGGATCCGCCAAAGCCAGTCGGCGCGGCCGAAATCGGTGAACGTGATGTGGGTTGCCGCACCGTCCGGCTCGCCTGGCTGGTCCAAAGTCCACGACAGCACCGCGCCGCTGACCTCCAGCACCGCGGCCAGCGGCGTCGCCTCGCTGACGGGTCCGGTGCTCCACAGGCCGGAATCGGCAACCAATCTCATCCGGCCACCTGCAATTCCAGCATCGCCTTGATCCGCTGCCGGTGGTCCAGGCTCACCGAGCGCGCGACGCCCTCGAGCAGCGATCGCACATCGTCGACATCGTCGCAGGACTCCTGCCATACGTCGCGCCCGTGCAGCCGTGCCCAGAGTCGGCTCAGGTACGGCTGCGCGTAGGCGGCGAGGTCGTCGACCACCTGCCGTTGGCGCGGGTGGATGGGGCCGCCTTCGACGAGGTAGCGCCTGGCGTGCAGTACGTAGGCCTCCTTGCGCAACCGGGCCTGGATCTGCGCCGCCAGGGCATAGCGGCCGGCGACGGACGGGTCGAGCGGTGCCAGCTCCACCGCGACCTCGATCCCCGCGACGAGCGTGGCCTGTTTGTCCTCGGCCATCAGCCCCCAGGGCGCGCAGGCCCGGTCGACCTCTTCCTCGCAGAGCAGCGGGATATCGGGCAGTGCGTCACGGTCCAGGGCGCGGCGCAGGGTGGCGCGCACCCGGTCCACCACGCTGCGGTCCAGCGGCCGGTCGCTGTCGCAGTCGCCTGCGACTTGCGGAGGACGTTGCGGGGCAACGGAACTCAGGCCGAGTTCGACAATCGACCACGGCAGTTCCGCCGCCTCGACGCGGGCCAGCGCCCCGAGGTTGTACGGCGTGGCGTCGGCGATCATCGCCGACCAGACCCGCTGCCGCGCCGTCGCGCTCCGGTGGCTGTTGGCGGGCCCCAGCACGGTGGCGAGTTCGGCCAGAAAGGGGGCGGTGACGGTGTCACCAGGCCGCACGTCCCGCCAGCTGTGGTCGAGCTGGTCCGCCAGCTTCGCGACCGCTTCGGGGTCGGCCACGTATTGGTTCAGGACCTCGATCGCGGTGCGGTCGCGGCCCTGGTGGACGTCGCCCAGCACCGCGGCGGCCGTCTCGCGATCCTGCGGTGCCGGTGGGCCTTTCGTTACCGCGAGCTCGAAGCACACCGGGAAGTACAGTTCCTGGGCGTTCCCCGTGCGGATGCGCTGTCGCCGGCGCTCCATCTTGAGAACCTCGAACCACGCTGCGGCCGAGCGTAATTCGGCTCCACTGCCGACGATCAGGTCGCGCATCGCCGCGGCCGTCTCGGGGGTGACGACGGGAGCGGAATATTGCGGGTTCGACCGCAACCGGAGCACTAAAGGGTCGATGATGCGTTTGACGGTACGGCTCAACGGGCCGCCGTCGTCGCTGCTGAGCACCTCCACACCCGGGCCGATGGCCCGCCACGCCGCGTCGATCACCGACCGGCGTGGGTGGCCGACCGCGACGGCAAGCTGCGAATCCGCGCTCATCTGCACAGAATAGGGGCATCGCGCGAAACGCGGCAGCCGAAAACTTGGGTTCGGTAGCCGGTCGGTGGCTTCACCCTGGTCGCATGAACAAGCTGTTGGTGCTGGTTGACCGGCTCAGGTGCGCCCGGCGTCGCGGCGGTGGGGACCGCGCCGTCGGGATCGGCACCGTGCGCGCGGTCGAGCGTCAGGTTTTCATCGAGGTGGTCGCCGTCTCCGGGGAGACCTTCATCGGCAAGCTGGCACGCTGCGGCGACGATCTCGACGTGTCGATGCTGCGGCCCGGCCTGGTCGTTCTGGTGGCGTTCGATCCCGCTGCGCGCGAAGAACTTTCGCTGCCCGACGACGTGCTGGCGGTACACGCGGCCTTCGTCGCGTCGCTCTGAGGGCTAGCGCGCGCCGTCCACGGCGAAGCTGACCACCGCACCCCAGTACAGCGGGCTCGCGGTGGCCTCGCCGTCGCGCCAGCGCCGCATCCGTTCGCGCTGCCAACGGTTCACCGCGCACCCGGCGTCTCCGTCGGCGTCATGTGCGCGATCGACGGCGGCGACGACGTCGGCCATCGGATCGGCGGTGGCCGTGGTGAACTGGCGGTAGGCCGCGGTGGTGGGCAGCGACCACAGCGTGGCGGTGACCAACTGGGCGCCGCCCAGGACCATCGCCGCCACCAGCCCGGTGGCCTCGTCGAATTGGTAGTCCCCGCCCGAACCGCACGCGAGCAGGGCCACCCGCGGGGGCATCGGCAGTTGCAGGGCCATCAGGTCCGACGCGGTCAGCGGGCGGTGATCGCCGATGGCGTCGGCGTCGCCGGGAATGTCGGCGGTATCGGCCAGGTGCAGCGCGGCCCGATCGGCTTGGCCGTCCGCCGAACTCGCGTGGCCCACATATAGCAGCCTGCTCGGGCTCTGAGCCAGCAGCTTGGCCAGCCACGTGCGATCGGCATCCTGGCGGCGGAACAGTTCGACCGCCGATTCAATGGCCGGTAGGACCGGTCGGTGCTCGAGCACCCCGGTGAAGTGCCGCGCCAAGGGTGTGTCCGGCGCGGGCCTGCCCAACACCGACCCGAGCGCGGAGTCCGGGCGCTGCCCCGGCACCCTGGGGTCGAGGACCAGCAGCGGCGGGCCGTCCTTCCTGGCGTCCCATCCGGCGGGCGCCCGCGGCGAATGCACGATGTTCGGCGGTACCGCCATCAGGACGTCGACCAGTTCCATCAGCCGGTAGCCGTCGGTGTGTTTCCCGATGTCCGCGAGCTGCCAGGGGATCCGGGCGGCGGCCCGGCCGCTGGCGGTGATGGCCTCCTGGCGGGCGCGCACCAATTCTTCCTTGCTGGGACCCGATTTCGGTACCGCCAGCAGCCCCCACGGGACACGGGCCAGCCGCGCGCTGGGCGAGACGAACAGCACGGGCCGCGGCGTGGCCACGCATTCGGCCAACAGTTGCCAGCCGGGGGAGCCGATCAGCAGCACCCCAAGGATGTAGGCGAGCGTCAGCTCGCTGTCCGCCGCCGCGAACGGCCCGGCGGTCAGCGCCCGCTCGATGGCGTCCCGCGGGTCCTCGGAACCGTGCGGCTCGGGCAGGGCGTTCGCCAGTTCTTCCAGCGCGGCCAGCAACAGCGGCTCTTCGATGACCCAGTTGACTGTTCGGGATGGCTGACCGACGACCCGCAGGCTGGCGTAGGTGGCGATCCCGACGTCGGCGTACCGCAGGATCAGGGTGGCCCGGTGGGTGTCGCTCACGGCCAGGTCGACCAAGCGGGCTCGGTCGCGGTGACGTCGCGGCCGTAGCGCTGAAATGCCAGCGCCCGATAGTGGCTCAGGATCGGCTCGGTATCCGGCTGCATCCGCAACGGCGGCAACGGTCCAAGCCGGGTCAGCGACGCGCCGCCGGGGCCCGGCGAGCCGGCCGCGGCCAGTGCGGGGGCCGGCTCCAGATCGGCCTCGAGGGGGACGTGGGTGGTGGCGGTCGACGCCCATTCGCCGGTTCGCGGCCGCTGCGGACCGGTACCGAAAGTTCCACGGGCACTGTGATATTCGACCAGCTGACTGATCAGTTCGGTGTTCTCCCATTCCCAGGCGACGGCGAAGGCGCCGGCCAGGACGGGGGCCGAAATGCTGGCGGCCCAGCGCGCTCGCGCATCGGCGTCGGCGATCGAATACCGCACCGAGTCGACCGCCAGGGCGGCGGGGACCTTGAGCTCGGCGGCCTGCTGCAGCTTCGTCATGCCGCGCCAGTATTCGTCGGTGCCGACCTGGCCGTGCAGGATGCCGAGTCCCTCCGCCTGCCGGGCCTCCGTCTCCTGCAGCGTCTCGTCGGGATCGCCCGAGCTGTCGAAACCGAGGTCCGCCAACGCATCCGCGCGCCACACCGTGCCGAGATGATTGTCGAGCAGCGCGTACTGCAGCCAGCTGCTGCGCGGGGACGAGTCGAGCAGTTCGCGGGCCTCGGCGATCAGCTCGACCGCTTTGGCGAAGCGGCTCCAGAAGATCGCGATCCAGCTGCGCTGCAACAGGATACGGTGCAGGTGGAGCAGCTTTCCCAATTCGCGCCAGTGCCGCTCCGCGTGCTCCCAGCATTCGTCGGCGGCTTCCAGGGCGCCGGCCCCCAGCCGGGTGAGCCCCATGTACAGCCAGCAGCGGGCGACGTCGTGGGCCCTGGCGTGGCGGGCGATGACGGGATAGGCCTCGGACACCAGTTGCTCGGTGCCGGCGTGGTCGTTGGCCGCCCAGCACGCCGCCGCCCGCTCCAATCGTGCTTGCGCTGTGGCCAGTTCCCAGCCGTTGGCCTGTGCGCGGGCTTCCGCGCGACGCAGCCAGGGATCAGCCTCCGGCAGCCGGCCCGTTTGGACGCAGAACCTGCCGTACCCGATGCCGGCGACGACCCGGAGGTGGTCGGCGGCATCGCCGCTCCCGCCGTAGTCCGCCAGGCCACGAAGCATGTTCTCCCACAACGGGACCGACCGGACATGCAGGTCGTCGTCGCACAGCGCTGTCGCGCACAGCACCAGCGCATGGATGCGCAGGCGAGCGTGTTCGTCGGCCAGCGCGGGAACGTCCGCGTCGTCGTCCAACGCCGCCAGTGCCGCCGCCGCGCCCTCGTGATCGCCGATCGCCGCGGCCAGGCCGATTTGCAGAAACTGGGCCCGGCGCGAGTACCGGCGGATCATGTGCGTGGTCTCGGCATCGGCGGGCATGCTCGCGTAGATCGCCACGCAGTCCTGAATGCGCCGGATGGATTCGCGCACGCCGTCATTCGCGCCGCGCTCGAGGTAGATTTCGCCGAGTTGCGCGAGGACTTCCAGCATCAGATCGTCCCGGTCCTCCCGCTCGATGCGCGGTATCAAGGACAGCAGCAGATCGCGCGCCCCGGCTTCATCGGCCGCGAACGCCAGGCGGCGCGCGTTGTCCAACTGGTCGGGGATCGACACGGCTGCATCATAAGTCCGCGGGCGCTGCCCGGGCTGGGAAAGCGGCGAGCGGCGGACGCGTGAGTGATGCACGTCCGCCGCCCGGTCGCAACCGATCAGCCGCAGGTCACCTTGATGTTGAAGTCCTTGCTGATCATGCCGGCCATCGGGTTCTTCAAGTCGGCGCCCTGCGCCTGGCCGGTGATGGTGTAGGTCTTGCCGTCCACCGCCACGTTGGCCGAGCCGACCTTCGCGCCCATGTTGTTGCTGACCGACAGGGCATTGCCGTCGACAACCATTGCCAGCGACTCGACCTTCGGGGTGGCCTCGTCGGTCATGACGACGGCCAGCGCCTGCCGTCCGCCGCTGGAGCCACTGCCGATGTCGATCTTGCCGCCGGTCCGGACGCAGGTCACCGAGGCCGGGTCCAGGCCCGCCAGGTCGGCGCCGCCAACTTTGACCTGCGCCCCGCCGCCGTTGGCGACGCTGGGTGCCGTGCTCGACGCCGGGCTGGCCGTGTGGCCGCCGCTGGAGCACCCCACCAGCACCGATGCGGCGCCCAGTGTCCCGATCGCAGCCGCGAGAAGTCGCTTCACTTCGTGATTCCTTCCTCCATGCGCCGCCCCGATGGCGTCGTCATGGCGCAAGTACAGCCCCCTGGATTCGCTACCGATCCCAAATTTCGCCGCGTCGGGCCGGTAGGCTGCGTCGAGGTCGACGCTGACGAAGGAGGCACGCGATGCTGAGCGTGAAGTGGCTGGAAAAGCCTGAGGCCCATGACTTTCCAGCGGCGGCGGACTACCTCACCATGCTCGCGGACCCGGCGACGGTGAAGAAGGTGATCAAGAAGTTGAAGGCCGGCACCGTTACACACCGGAAGGCCAAGGACATCCTGCGTGCGGCGCGGCTGGGTCTATTGCCCGTCGACAACCCGCACGTCGCGGCGGACCTGACCAAAATCGAGAAGGGGCAACCGCTGTCGCCCATCCTGCTGGTGCGCGGCGACTTCCCCACCGGAGCTCCGCTGCAGATCGCCGACGGCTATCACCGCGTGTGCGCGAGCTACCACACCGACGAGAACACCGACATTCCGGTCGTCATCGCGGCCGTGAGCCGCTGATCGAGGATGTGACCATGATCGACATCAAGACGGTGCAAGACGTCCAGGTGCTGACCCTGTCGTCGGGGCCGGTCAACGCCCAGGACGTCGAGCTGCTCGAAGAGCTGACCCTGGCGGTGCGCGATCTGGGGAGTTCGAAGGCCGGCGCGCTGGTCGTCACCGGGGCCGGCCGGGCGTTCAGCGCCGGGGTAGACCTCAACCGCGTGGTGGAGGGCGGCGCGGGCTACACCGATCGGCTGGTCCCCGCGCTGTCTGCGGCTTTCGAGGCGGTGTTCTCCTACCCGGGCCCGACCGTCGCCGCGATCAACGGCGCCGCCATCGCCGGAGGATGCGTGCTGGCGTGTGCCTGCGACCGCCGCCTCATCGGCCCCCAAGCGCAGATCGGCGCGGCGGAGGTGCGCGTCGGGGTGCCGTTTCCGGTCGCCGCGCTGGAGGTCATGCGCTACGCCTGCGGCGATCACGCCGAGGAGGTGCTGTTGGGCGGGCGCACCTATCGCGGAGCCGAGGCCGTCGCCCGCGGGCTGGCCCATCGCGTTGTCGAAGACGATCTCCTCGAGGCGGCCGTGGTGGAGGCGTCCGATCTCGGTGGCATCCCGGCCGACGCCTATCGCCAGACCAAGGCGCAACTACGGGCTCCGACGATGGCGCGGATCCGTGACGGCCGGGGTGTCGACGAGGAGGTCCGCCAGATGTGGGGGGCGGAACCGACGCTGCAACGGATCGCCGCCTACGTGGAGCGGCTGCGGCGGCGCGACTGACTATTCCTCGTCGAGGGCTTCCTCGACGGCGACGCCGCCCCTGGTGCGCCGGCGCCGCATCCGGTGCGACCCCTTGCCCGTCGGGCGGCGGTTGCGCAACCTGGCTTCGGTCGCTTCCGTCGCTTCGGTTTCTTCGGCGGGTTCTTCCGCCGGCTCGGGAGCCGCGGCCGCTTCGGCCGTCTCTTCGGCAGCCTCGGCCGTGACGGCCTCGGTCTCCTCCGGCTCCTCGGTCTCCTCCGGCTCGTCGGCCTCCTCGGCCTCCTCCGCCTCGTCGGCGGGTTCGCCGCCTTCTTCGCCCGCCTTGCGGCGCGAGCGACGCTTCTTAGGTTTCTTCGCCTTGATCGGTTTCGGCGGTGGCGGCGGCAACTCGGCGACGAAAGACAGGTAGAACGCGAAGAACCCGAGCAATCCGATCGCGGCCGCCGCGCCGTAGATCGCGAACAGATACCGTCCGGCGGCGTCCAGGCTCAGCCAGATCTCGCTGATCGCCGCGCCGATGATGAGCACGCCGGCCAGCACATGGGCCACGATCGAAGCGACCCGCAGCGTCAGGGCCAGCTGCGGTGTCCCCAGCTCCGGCTTGCGCACCCGCAACAGGTTGAACACCACGGGCAGCGCGGCCAGGGCGAACAGCGCGCCCGTCGCGATCCGAAGCGCCGTCCCCAACGAATGCGTGGTGTCACCCATCAGCTCCGGCCAACGGGGCAACACGAAAAAGAAGTAGAGGGCGCCGGCGGCGATGGAGAACAGCAGGTGCCACGGCACGGCAATCTTGCGCCCCATACCCCTCCTCGCGCTGGTGAGTTCACGCCAGCCTAAAGGCGGCCAACCCGAATCCAAACCAATTCGTGCACGTCCGCATGGCGGACCGGTTGCGGAGGATGCGGGATTTGAACCCGCGAGGGCTGTTAACCCAACCCGCGTTCCAGGCGAGCGCCATAGGCCACTAGGCGAATCCTCCGTGGCCATGGTAACCGAGGCCGTCGCGGCCCTGGAGGCGCACGCCGACTAGTCCGTGCCAGGTATTAGACTCGCCGTGGACCCCGCGCGGCGTCTATCCTGTGAACTCCCCCAGGGCCGGAAGGCAGCAAGGGTCAATGGGCTCTGTCGGGTGCGCGGGGTCCCCTATGCCGGGGGACCGTTTTGGCCCCACTGATCTTCCAGCGTTTCTAAGCGAAAGGGCCCATGGTGTCTTTCGATTCCCTCAGCCCTGAAGAGTTAGCGGCTCTGCACGCGCGCAACCAGCAGGACTACGCGGACCTGCAGGCCAAGAAGCTGTCCCTCGACCTGACCCGCGGCAAACCGGCCCCCGAGCAGCTCGACCTGTCCAACCAGTTGCTGAGCCTGCCCGGTGACGACTACCGCGACAGCGAGGGCACCGACACCCGCAACTACGGCGGGCTGCACGGCCTGCCCGAGCTGCGGGCCATCTTTGGAGAGCTGCTCGGGATCGCAGTGCCCCACCTGATCGCCGGCAACAACTCCAGCCTCGAGCTGATGCACGACCTGGTCGCCTTCTCGATGTTGTACGGCGGAGTCGACTCGCAGCGCCCATGGATGAAGGAGCAGGACGGCATTAAGTTCCTGTGCCCCGTTCCCGGCTATGACCGGCACTTCGCCATCACCGAGACGATGGGCATCGAGATGATTCCCATCCCGATGCTGGCCGACGGTCCCGACGTCGACCTGATCGAGGAACTGGTCGCCGTGGACCCCGCCATCAAGGGCATGTGGACGGTGCCGGTGTTCGGCAACCCCACCGGAATCACCTATTCCTGGGAAACGGTCCGCCGGCTCGTCCAGATGCGGACGGCGGCGCCGGACTTCCGGCTGTTCTGGGACAACGCGTACGCCGTGCACACGTTGACGCACGACTTCCCGCACCAGATCGACGTGCTGGGGCTGGCCGCTGCGGCCGGTAACCCGAACCGGCCCTACGTCTTCGCGTCCACCTCGAAGATCACCTTCGCCGGTGCCGGCGTGAGCTTCCTCGGCGGATCGCTGGGCAACATCGCGTGGTATCTGCAGTACGCGGGGAAGAAGTCGATCGGCCCGGACAAGGTCAACCAGCTGAGGCACCTGCGCTTCTTCCGCGACGCCGACGGGGTACGCCTGCACATGCTGCGTCACCAGCAGATCCTGGCGCCGAAATTCGAGCTGGCGCTGGACATTTTGGACGAGCGGCTGAGCGACTCGAAGATCGCCTCGTGGACCGAACCCCAGGGGGGCTACTTCATCAGCCTCGATGTGTTGCCAGGTACGGCACGCCGGACCGTGGCGCTGGCCAAGGACGCGGGCATCGCCGTGACCGAGGCGGGCGCGTCGTTCCCGTACCGAAAAGACCCGGACGACAAGAACATCCGGATCGCACCCACCTTCCCGTCGCTGCCGGACCTGCGCAACGCGGTCGACGGGCTGGCCACTTGCGCGCTGCTCGCGGCATCCGAGTCGCTGCTCGTCTCCGCCGCGTCCAGTGTGAGCTGACGGCGACGACACGCCCGCCGGGCTCCAGTCAGCGCACGCCGGTAGCCTGCTGACCGTGGCCCTCTACCGCAAGTACCGACCGGCAACCTTCGCCGAGGTGGTGGGGCAGGAGCACGTCACCGAACCGCTGTCGATCGCCCTGGAAGCCGGCCGGATCAACCACGCCTACCTGTTCTCCGGGCCGCGCGGCTGCGGAAAAACATCCTCGGCGCGCATCCTGGCGCGGTCGCTGAACTGCGCGCAGGGGCCGACGGCCAATCCGTGCGGGGTGTGCGAATCCTGCACGGCGCTCGCCCCGAACGCGCCCGGCAGCATCGACGTGGTGGAACTCGACGCCGCCAGCCACGGCGGCGTGGACGACACCCGCGAGCTGCGGGATCGCGCGTTCTACGCGCCCGCGCAGTCCCGCTATCGGGTGTTCATCATCGACGAGGCGCACATGGTGACCACCGCGGGATTCAACGCGCTGCTCAAGATCGTGGAGGAGCCGCCCGAGCACCTCATCTTCATCTTCGCCACCACCGAACCGGAAAAGGTGCTGCCGACGATCCGGTCGCGCACCCACCACTACCCGTTCCGGCTGCTGCCCCCGAAGACCATGCGGGCGTTGATCGGGCGGATCTGCGAGCAGGAGAACGTCGCCGTCGACGACGCGGTGTTCCCGCTGGTGATCCGCGCCGGCGGCGGCTCACCACGCGACACGCTGTCGGTGCTCGACCAGCTGCTGGCGGGCGCCGAGGACGACCACGTCACCTATCCGCGGGCGCTCGGGTTGTTGGGCGCCACCGATGTCGCGCTGATCGACGACGCGGTGGACGCCCTCGCCGCGTCGGACGCAGAGGCGTTGTTCGGCGCGGTGGAATCGGTGATCGATGCCGGCCACGACCCGCGGCGCTTCGCCACCGACCTGCTGGAGCGGTTCCGCGACCTCATCGTGCTGCAGGCGGTTCCGGACGCGGTCAGCCGCGGCGTGGTGGACGCCCCGGAGGACGTGCTCGACCGGATGCGCGACCAGGCCGCCCGCCTCGGGTCGGCCACCCTGACCCGCTACGCCGAGGTCGTGCAGGCGGGGCTGGGCGAGATGCGCGGCGCGACGGCCCCGCGCTTGTTGCTCGAAGTGGTTTGCGCCCGGCTGCTGCTCCCCTCGGCCAGCGACACGGAGTCGGCGCTGCTGCAGCGCGTCGAGCGGATCGAGACGCGGCTGGACCTGTCCATTCCCGCCTCCCAGGCGGCCGCCGCGCACCCGCCGGCGGTGACCGCGCCGGCGCGGCCACGCAAGGAGCCGGCCCCGCCCAAGGAGCCCGCCCCGCCCAGGTCCGCTCCGCCCGTTCCCAAGCCGGAGGCGGTCCCCGAACCGGTCCCATCGCCCCCGGCGCCGGAACCGGCCGCCGCGCCGATTGCCGAACCGGCCGCGCCCGGTGAACTCAACGCGGCCGCTGTGCGGACCATGTGGCCGACGGTGCGCGACAAGGTGCGCCAGCGCAGCCGCACCACCGAGGTGATGCTGGCGGGCGCCACCGTGCGCGCGCTCGAGGAGAACACGCTGGTGCTGACGCATTCGTCGGCGCCGCTGGCCAAGCGGCTGTGCGAACAGCGCAACGCCGACGTGATCGCCGAAGCGCTCAAAGATGCGCTGGGCGTCAACTGGCGGGTGCGTTGCGAGGTCGGTGCCGCAGCGCCGGTCGAGTCCGCCGCGCCGGCGCCGAGGGCCGCCGAGCCCGCGCCCGACGTGGCGCAGCGCGACGAAGAGGAGCACATGCTCGCCGAAGCCGGCCGCACTGAGTCGTCGGCGCCGCGCCGCGATCCCGAGGAGGTCGCGCTCGAGCTGTTGCAGAACGAACTGGGCGCGCGCCGGATCGATAACGGCTGAGCTGGTGACCTAGGGCGTCCACCACGGCCGCAGCGGCAGGTGGTCGCCGCCTCGCGCGTCCACGTTGGCCGCCAGGACGTGATGCAGCTGCAGGTTGTTTTGCTCGAAGGCGACCCGCGAGGCCGCCATGTACAGGCCCCACACCTTGGCGGTGGGCAGGCCGACCTCGTCGACCGCGTCGTCCCAGTGCTCGACCAGGTTGCGGCACCAGTCGCGCAGCGTCATCGCGTAGTGATGCCGGAAGTTCTCCTCGTGCAGCACCTCGAAGCCCACGTCCTGGACGTCGGTGATGATGCGTCCCGAGCCGGTCAGCTCCCCGTCCGGGAAGACATATCGGTCGGTGAAGCCGCCCGCGAAAGAAGTCGATTTGTTGTCGTGGCGGGTGATGCAGTGATTGAGCAGCAGCCCGCCGGTGCGCAGCTTCGACTTCAGGAACCCGAAGTAGGCCGGGTAGTTTTTGACGCCGATGTGCTCGGTCAACCCGATCGAGGACACCGCGTCGAACCCGCCCTCGCGGATGTCGCGGTAGTCCGAATGCCGGACTTCGGCCAAGTCCTCGAGACCCTCATCCTGGATCGCCCGTTGCGCCCACTTCGCCTGCTCGCCCGACAGGGTGGCGCCGATCACCCGGACACCGCGTCGCGCGGCGAACCGCACCATGCCGCCCCAACCGCAGCCCACGTCGAGCAGCCGATCACCTTGCTGCAGCCGCAATTTCTCGAAGACCAGCCGGTACTTGTTCTCCTGGGCCTCTTCCAGAGTCGCGTCGGCGTCGGGGTAGACCGCACACGTGTACGTCATCGACGGGCCGAGCACCCATTCGTAGAAGGTGTTGGAAACGTCGTAGTGGTGGTGGATGGCCTCGGCGTCGCGGGTCTTGGTGTGCATCAGCCCGTCGGCGATCCGCCGCCACCGGGGCGGGGTCTCCTGCGGCGGCGGGGGAACCGGGACCAGCCGCTCCAGCCCCATCGAGCGCACCACGTTGGCGAGCACCCGCGCCGGCGGCCGCTTGAACTGGACGCGGTCGGTCAGCGTCTTGAGCAGCTGGTAGGGATCACCGGGGTGGACGCCGTACAGGTCCATGTCGCCCGCCACATATGCGCGGGCCAGGCCGAGTTCGCCGGGAGCGGTGGCCAGGTAGGTGGCGCCGCGCGGGGTCCGAAGATCCAGGCCCAGTTGGGCATCCTTGCTGCCCGCGGTGCTGCCGTCGTAGGCGGTGAACTTCAGCGGGTGTCTTCCGGTGGCGGCGAAGATCTCCAGGATCTCCGCCATGCTGAGTTTTCGGGCCGTGGCGCGGCGGGGTTCTTTGGTTGTCGTCATCGCCGTTGCACCGCCTTCGCGTAGAGGTCGAGTAGCCGGGAATCGGGGTCGTAGGTTTTCTTGATCGTGTTGTAGGCCTCGCCGCCGTACAACTCGTCGAATTCCTCGCGGGCGTAATACGAATCGGAGTACAGCGACTTGTGCCCGTCGAGCTCGCTCACCTTCGCTTCGATCGTCCGGTTGGTGGCGCCTTCCGTGGCGCCCGCCGGCACCGAAGACCAGAAGCCGATGTTGACGTAGGTGTGGTCCGGCCGCATCGGATACAGCGGCCAGCCCCCGTCATCGCGCAGCCGCAGCGGACACAGCCAGATCGGGGTGATGGGCACGTTCTGCAGGAACCACTCCAGGAACTCGCAGGTCCGTTCGACCGGCAGTTCGACATCCTGGACCACCCGCTCGCGCGGGGGACGGCCATGGCGTTTCTCGATCCGGTCGGCGACGCCGAAGCGCTGGTCGATGGCGACGAGCTTCGAGTAGAAGCTGCTGCGCCGGTAGCGGCGCGGCCACCAGCGCCGCAGCCGCGGGTTCTGCACGCCGAACGCGCGCGAGCACCAGAACCAGTCGGTGTCCCAGCGCCAGAAGTAGTCGTGCATGGTCAGCCGGTCGTCCTTGGTGGCTTCCACCCCGGGGGAGTCGTGCCGGATCGATTGGTAGTAGATGCTGTTCCCGGTGTAGTCGCTGACCGGTCCCGGGGTGGTGGTTCGCCGGCCCACGCACAGGTAGCTTTCGTCGGCGCTGAACACCACACCGTCGAGATAGTCGACCGGCGTGCCGCCCTGCCCGCCGGTATCGATGATGCGTTCCATCGCCGCGGTCAGCGCGGGCAGCGAGCGGAACCGGACGTGCCGCAACGCGACAAACGGCGCGACGGGCTCCAGCTCGATCCGCAGCCGCGTTGAATATCCCAGCGTCCCATAGGAATTGGGGAAGGCACGGAACAGGTCGGGATGCTGGGTGCGCGACGCGGTGAGCAACTCGCCGGCGCCGGTGAGGATGTCCATCTCCAGCACGGATTCATGGGGCAGGCCATTGCGAAACGATGCCGACTCGATGCCCAGGCCGCTGACCGCGCCACCGAGCGTGATGGTCTTCAATTGCGGGACGACCAGTGGCGAAAGGCCGTAAGGCAGCGTCGCGGCCACCAGGTCCTCGTAGGTGCACATGCCGGCCACGTCGGCGGTGCGGGCTTCGGGATCGACGCTCAGCACGCCGGTCAGCCCCGACGTGTCCAGGCCGGGGGCGTCGCGTTTAGTGCGGGCGCGGAACAGGTTTGAGGTCGGCTTGGCGAGCCTGACGGCGGACGTCGCGGGGATGGATCGATAACTCGCCATCAACCGGTCAACGCCCGACTTGTGCGCCGAGAGTGCAGATCCAGGGACAGGCACCACATATACCCTAGTCTTCGACCACAGCCCGTGCACCCGCGCGCGGGCGGCATAGCTTTCGGGAGTTGTTTTGGGACAGGTGAGTGCTGCCAGCACAATTTTGGTCAATGCCGAGCCGGCCGCCACCCTCGCGGCCGTCGCGGACTATCAGCGGGTGCGCCCGAAGATTCTGTCCCCGCAGTACAGCGATTACCAGGTGTTGCAGGGCGGCCAGGGCGCGGGCACCGTCGCCAAATGGAAGCTGCAGGCCACCAAATCTCGCGTCCGCGATGTGCAGGTCAACGTCGACGTCGCCGGCCATTCCGTCATCGAGAAGGACGCCAACTCGTCGATGATCATCAACTGGACGGTGGCCCCCGCCGGACCCGGGTCCAGCGTCACCGTGAAGACGACCTGGACCGGTGCGGGCGGCGTCAAGGGCTTCTTCGAGAAAACCTTTGCGCCGTTGGGGCTCAAGCGGATTCAGGGTGAGGTGTTGGCCAACCTGAAGAACGAGTTGGAAGGCTCCGCCTAGCGCGCCTGGCCCTGCGAGGCGAGGAAACCCGCGACGCCGCGAACCATCGCGTCGGCGTACTTCTGCCTGCCCTCGGCCGACTCCATCAGCGCCGAGTCGGCGGGGTTCTTCATGTTGCCGCACTCGACCAGGATCGACGGGTACTGCGCCAGGTTCAGCCCGGCGAGGTCAGAGCGTCCGTACAGCCCGTTCTGGCCGATGTAGTTGGCCGGCGGAATCCCGGAGGCCTGCATCTGGTCGCGCATGATTCGGGCGTACTGCACCGACGGTCCGGCCTGCACCTGGTTGAGCGGCGGGGCCGAGTAGTTGACGTGGAATCCTCGGCCCGAGGCCGGGCCGCCGTCGGCGTGGATGCTCAGGACCGCGTTGGGATGCAACGCGTTGGCCATGTTGGCGCGCTCGTCGACGCACGGCCCCAGCCCGGTGTCGTTGCCGCGCGCCATGGCGGTCCGGACGCCGAGGGCGTTCAACTCCTGGCGGACTCGCAGCGCGGTGTCCCAGGTGAAGGTGTGTTCCTGGTAGCCGCTGTTGGTCGACGTCCCGCTCGCCTGGCAGTCCTTGGTACCGCCGCGGCCGGTGGGCACCTGGCGGCCGATGGACGCGTCGTTGGAGCCGTTGTGGCCGGGATCGATGAAAACCACCATGCCGGCGATGTTGGACGGGACCGCGCCGGCGGTCGGGGTGATCGTGGCCGAGGCGGCAACCAGCACGCCGATGACCAACTTGATGCCGACACGCCTGCTCACTCGTAGGTCCACGGCGCAAAGGTAGCGTCGCGCGGTCTACGCTGAGTGTTTCGAATCGCCGGACACACGCAGGCGAAACCAAGTCGAGACCAAGATGCGAGGGGACTGTCATGCAACCCGGAGGCGACATGTCGGCGCTGCTGGCCCAGGCGCAGGAGATGCAGCAGAAGTTGATGGAAGCCCAGCAACAGCTCGCCAATGCCGAGGTGCACGGGCAGGCCGGCGGCGGCCTGGTCAGGGTGACCGTCAAAGGCAGCGGCGAAGTGGTCGCGGTGCAGATCGACCCCAAGGTCGTCGACCCCGGGGACGTCGAGACGCTGCAGGACTTGATCGTCGGAGCCATGGGCGACGCGTCGAAGCAGGTCACCCGGATGGCGCAGGAGCGGCTGGGCGCGCTGGCCGGCGGCTTCGGCGGCCCACCCCCGGGCCAGCCGCCGGCCCCGGCGCCGGGGCTCTAGATCTTCCGACATGTTTGAAGGACCCGTCCAGGACCTGATCGACGAGCTCGGCAAGCTGCCGGGCATCGGGCCCAAAAGCGCTCAGCGCATCGCCTTCCATTTGCTGTCGGTCGAACCGCCGGACATCGACCGGCTGACCGCGGCGCTGGGCAAGGTCCGCGACGGCGTGCGGTTCTGCGCGGTGTGCGGCAACGTCTCCGACAACGAGCGCTGCCGCATCTGCTCGGACCCCCGCCGGGACGGCTCGCTGGTGTGCGTCGTCGAGGAGCCGAAGGACGTCCAGGCCGTCGAGCGCACCCGCGAGTTCCGCGGCCGCTACCACGTGCTGGGCGGCGCGCTGGACCCGCTGTCGGGCGTGGGGCCCGATCAGCTGCGGATCCGCGAGTTGTTGAGCCGGATCGGGGAGCGGGTCGACGACGTCGACATCACCGAGGTGATCATCGCGACCGACCCGAACACCGAGGGCGAGGCCACCGCGACCTATCTGGTCCGCATGTTGCGCGACATCCCCGGGCTGACCGTGACGCGGATCGCCTCCGGGCTGCCGATGGGCGGCGACCTGGAATTCGCCGACGAGCTGACGCTGGGCCGCGCGCTGGCCGGCCGCCGGGCGATGGTCTGAGACGATCAGGTTTTGGTCAATCGGAACGGCCGGGTGACCGTCGAGCCTGGACCGCCGCACCCGTCGGACGTGGTCGTCCGGCCCTCACCGGCAAGCGACACCGCGTCGAAGCTGTATTCGACGGTTGCCGGGACCGTTGTTCCGTTCGCGCACGGCGCCTGCGTCGCGCCGCTGTGGGTCCAGCGTCCGTTCGCGAGGTCGAACTCCCAGCTGATGACGAACGTCCCGCCGTCCTGCGAGGTCGCCAGCGTGCAGTCCGATCCGCAGGGGGCGAAAAGCCACGTGGTCGACTTGTCGCTGTCGGTATAGAGCACGGTGTAGCTACCGCTCGGCACCTCCGGGGTGGCGTGCGCCGGCACCGGCGTAATCAATGCGGCCGCGACCAGCAGGGCGCCGCCGCCCGCCAACCCCGGCCGGCGGATTCTCGCGATCTCATTCACGTCAGCGCGCCCCCAACCGCTCGCGGCGCAGCAACTCCACCTCGGGCAGGTCCAGCGGCGCCAGCTCACCCACCACCTTGCTCAGCAGCAGGTCGGCCAGCTCCGGGTTGCGGGCCAGGCACGGCCCATGCATGTAGGTGGCGAGTACGCTGCCCTGGACCGCGCCGTCGAAGCCGTCGCCCGCCCGGTTGCCCGCGCCCTTGACCACCGCGCCAAGCGGCGACGCGGCCGGGCCCAGGACGGTGCCGCCCCGGTGGTTTTCGAAACCGGTGAGCCGCTGGGTCAGCCCGGGTAGTAGCGGCTTGCTGACCAGCTCGCCGATGGTGCGGGCGTCCTGCGGCGAGGTGGTCGCGTCGAGCAGGCCGACTCCGTCGACCCGTTCCCCCGCCGACGTCTCATACCAGCGCCCCAGCACCTGAACGGCGGCGCAGATCGCCAGCACGGGCGCTCCCCGCTCCGCGGCCCGCTGGAGCCCGGGATGCTTGATCAGGTGCCTGGTGGCCAACCGCTGCGCATAGTCCTCGGCGCCGCCCAGGGTGTAGAGGTCCAGCGAGTCCGGCACCGGGTCGGCGAGCGTGATCTCGACGATCTCCGCGGCGATGCCCCGCAGCCGCAGCCGCTGGCGCAGCACCAGCGCGTTGCCTCCGTCGCCGTAGGTGCCCATCACGTCGGGCAGCACCAGCCCGATCCGCACCGCCGAGTCAGCCATGGCGCGCCAACGCCCGTTGCAGCTGGAGGAACGCGGTGTAGTTGGCGACGACCTCGACCCGCCCCGGCGGGCAGGACGCGATCGCCGCCACGGTGTCGTGCACCAGGGTGTGGTCGACGCCGGCGTAGCCGAGGCGCACCGCCAGGTCGGTGCCCCGCTCCCCGGCGGCGACGACTCGCGTCTCTTCGAAGTGCTCGAAGCGCACGTCCCACAGCCAGGACAGGTCCTCGCCGTCGGGCACCTGTCCGTTGACCGCGATGACCACCCCGGCCGCCTGCTTGTCCACCATGGACAGCGCCTCCTGCCATCCGGCCGGGTTCTTGGCCAGCAGGATCCGCGCTTCGTGGTTGCCGACGCGGACGGACCGGTAGCGCCCGGCGACCTCGTCGACGCCCGACACGGCCGCCACCGCCTTCGAAGGATCGGCGCCCAGCGCGACGGCCGCGGCGACGGCCTGGGCGGCGTTACCCCGATTGACCGCGCCCGGCAGCGCCAACCGCATCGGCAGCGCCAGCCCGTCGGGCCCATACAGCGTCTCGTCGTCGAACCACCACTGCGGGCTGGGCCGCTTGAAGTCCGCGCCGGTGGAATACCAGTGGCCCTGCTCGCGGACGATGACCTCGCCGCTGCGCGGGCAGCTGACCGAGTCGTTGGCCCACGAGCCGCCCGCGGCCACCCAGACCACGTTCGGGCTGTCGTAGGCCGCCGACGTCATCAGCACGTCGTCGCAGTTGGCGACGACGACCGTCGTCGGGTGCCTGGCCAGCCCGGCCCGCAACGTGCGTTCGATGACGTTGATCTCGCCGACCCGGTCCAACTGGTCGCGCGACAGGTTGAGCAGCACGACGACCGCGGGCTCGACGGCATCGGAGACGTGCGGCACGTGCATCTCGTCGACTTCCAGGGCCGCCAGCGGCGCATCGCGGTGCGCGGCCAGCGCGGCCACCAGGCCGGCGTCCATGTTGGCGCCCTCGGCGTTGGTGGCCACCGGTCCCAGCGTGCCCAGCGCGGCGGCGGTCATCCGGGTGGTGGTCGACTTGCCGTTGGTGCCGGTGACGACGACGGTGCGCCGTCCGGCCGCGAGCTGGCGAAGCACCGAGCGATCCAGGGTCATCGCGATCAGGCCGCCGATCATCGCCCCGGCGCCGCGCCCAGTCACCCGCGATGCCCAGCGCGCGCTCGCTCCGGCGGCGAGGGCGAGGCGTGCGCGGGTGGTGATCACCCGCGCAGTTTAAAGGCGGCCACCGGCCGCATCGAATTCACCGCCGACACGGCAGCGCAGCGACCAGGCGTTGTCGGTCGGACGTGCCATCCTCAAGTCATGAACCGGGTGTCCTGGGGGCGACCGGCCAGCGAGCCGGACGGGGGCTGGGCTGTCATCGACGTCGAGACCACGGGCTTTCGGCCGGGCCAGGCCCGGGTCATCAGCCTGGCGGTGCTCGGCCTCGACGACGACGGGCGCGTCGAGCAATCCGTGGTCAGCCTGCTCAACCCCGGGGTCGATCCCGGGCCCACCCACGTGCACGGCCTGACCGCCGCCATGCTCGAAGACCAACCGCAGTTCGCCGACATCGTCGACGACGTGGTCAAGGTGCTGGACGGCCGCACGCTGGTAGCCCACAACGTCGCGTTCGACTACGCGTTCCTGGCCGCCGAAGCCGAGCTCGCCGAGGCCGAACTCCCCATCGACTCCGTCATGTGCACGGTCGAGCTGGCCCGGCGGCTGGATCTCGGCATCGACAACCTGCGGTTGGAGACCTTGGCGGCGCACTGGGGCGTGACCCAGGAACGGCCGCACGACGCCTTCGACGACGCGATGGTGCTGACCGGTGTGCTGGCCTCGGCCCTCGAGCGGGCGCGCGAATGCGACATCTGGCTGCCGGTGCATCCGGTGACGCGGCGCCGCTGGCCGAACGGCCGCGTCACGCATGATGAGCTGCGCCCGTTGAAGGTGCTGGCCTCGCGGATGCCCTGCCCGTATCTCAACCCCGGCCATTACGTGGGCGGCAGGCCGCTGGTGCAGGGCATGCGGGTGGCCCTGGCGGCCGAGGTGGGGCGCACCCACGAGGAACTCGTGGAGCGGATCCTGCATGCCGGGCTGGCCTACAGCGACACCGTCGACGGGGAGACGTCGCTGGTGGTCTGCAACGATCCCGCGCCGGACCAGGGCAAGGGCTACCTGGCCCGGCAGCTGGGGATACCGGTGATTTCCGACACGCAGTTCATGGACTCCATCCGCGCCGTCGTCGGCGGCACCAGCATGGAGGAGTTCACCGATACCACCACGCTCGACCAGCAGCTCGCGCTGTTCTAGCGCCGGCTAGCGCGACGCGCGGTTGACCGCGGACACGACGGCGCGCAGCGACGCGGTGGTGATCGACGGCGCGATGCCGACGCCCCACACCGTGCGGCCGTTGACCGACGCCTCCACGTACGCCGCGGCCTGTGCGTCGTCGCCGGCGCTCATAGCGTGCTCGGAGTAGTCGAGGACCGCGACGTCGAACCCCACATCGCCCAGCGCGTGCACGAACGCCGCCAGGGGGCCGTTGCCGGCGCCGCTGATCTCCGTCTCCACCCCGTTGACCTTCACGGTCGCGGTGATCGTGGTGGTGCCGCTGTCTTCCTCCGACGCCTCGACCCGCTGCTTCATCCGCTCCAGCGGCCACACCGGGGCCAGGTACTCCTCGTAGAACGCGTCCCACATTTCCTTCGGGGAGACCTCGCCGCCCTCACCCGCTGTGCCCTCTGCGATCTGTTGGATCGCGCGGGAGAACTCGATCTGTAACCGCCGCGGCAGCGCGAGGCCGTGGTCGGACTTCATGATGTAGGCAACCCCGCCCTTGCCGGACTGCGAGTTGACCCGGATCACCGCCTCGTAGGTGCGGCCGACATCCTTGGGGTCGATGGGCAGATACGGCACCTGCCAGAGCATGTCCTCGACGTCGGCGTCCGCGGCGTCCGCGTCGATCTTCATCTGGTCCAGGCCTTTGTTGATCGCGTCCTGGTGGCTGCCGGAGAACGCGGTGTAGACCAGGTCCCCGCCGTAGGGGTGCCGCTCGGGCACCGGCAGCTGGTTGCAGTACTCCACCGTGCGACGGATCTCGTCGATGTTGGAGAAGTCGATCTGGGGGTCCACGCCGCGGGAGAACAGGTTGAGCCCCAGCGTCACCAGGCACACGTTGCCGGTGCGCTCGCCGTTGCCGAACAGGCAACCCTCGATCCGGTCGGCGCCCGCGGCGAAGCCCAATTCGGCTGCGGCGACGGCCGTTCCGCGGTCGTTGTGCGGGTGCAGGCTCAGGATGACGGATTCCCGGTTGGCCAGGTTGCGGCTCATCCACTCGATCGAGTCCGCATAGACGTTGGGAGTGGCCATCTCCACCGTGGCGGGCAGGTTGAAGATGATCGGGTTCTCCGGCGTCGGCGCGATGATCTCGCCGACGGCGTCGCACACCTGCCTGGCGTATTCGAGCTCGGTTCCGGTGTAGGACTCCGGCGAATATTCGAAACGCCATTGCGTGCCAGGGTATTTGGCCGCCTCTTCGACGCACTTGCGGGCGCCGTCGGTGGCGATGGCCTGCACGGCCGCCCGGTCTGCGCGAAAGACCACGCGGCGCTGCAGGATTGACGTCGAGTTGTAAAAGTGCACGATGGCCCGCGGCGCACCCTCGCACGCGGTGAAGGTGCGCTCGATGAGTTCGGGACGGCACTGAGTCAGCACCTGGATGGTGACGTCGTCGGGAATGGCGCCGTCGGTGATGATCTCGCGAACGAAGTCGAAGTCGGTTTGACTGGCCGACGGGAAGCCGACCTCGATCTCCTTGTAACCCATGCGAACCAGCAGATCGAACATGCGGCGCTTGCGGGTGGGGCTCATCGGGTCGATCAGCGCCTGATTGCCGTCGCGCAGGTCCACCGCGCACCACAGCGGGGCGCGGTCGATGACGCGGTCGGGCCAGGTGCGGTCGGCCAGGCGGATGGGCTCGACTTCCTCGGCGAAGGACCGGTACCGGTTGACCGGCATCGCCGAACCGCGCTGCGGGTTCCATGCGGGCTGGCCGGGCCCCGGCGGGCCCGCGGGTTTGACGATCGAACGTGTTGACGTATAGGCGTCGGGATTGGAAGTCACGGTAGTTGCTCCGGGGGTGTCAGAAGGAACCTCAGACCGGCGCATCGCGAACACCCGCGACGGGAAGCCGGTCTGGATCAGACCCCGTCGCGGCGTCCGAGGAGGAGCACCCGCTGCACGAGGAGAACTCTACCGCGATTGGCGTCGCGGAGAAAATTGCGCTAGAACTCGCTCAAAACCGCAGGCCGGAGTGCTTAGCAACGCTGGGTAAACCGTTATGCGCAGCCACGTATTCTGTTGTGGGCTTAAAACGTGGCGGAAGGGCGGGAAAAGTAGTGGCGCTCGTCGTGCAAAAGTACGGCGGATCCTCGGTGGCCGACGCCGATCGAATCCGTCGTGTCGCCGAGCGCATCGTCGCGACCAAGAAGCAGGGGAACGACGTCGTCGTGGTGGTCTCGGCCATGGGCGACACCACCGACGACCTGATGGACCTTGCCCAGCAGGTGTGCCCCGCCCCGCCGCCGCGCGAACTCGACATGTTGCTGACCGCCGGCGAGCGCATCTCCAACGCGCTGGTGGCCATGGCGATCGAATCGCTGGGAGCGCAGGCGCGCTCGTTCACCGGTTCGCAGGCCGGCGTCATCACCACCGGCACCCACGGCAACGCGAAGATCATCGAAGTCACGCCGGGCCGCCTGCGGGATGCGCTCGACGAGGGGCGCATCGTGCTGGTCGCCGGGTTCCAGGGGGTCAGCCAGGACACCCGCGACGTCACCACGCTGGGCCGGGGCGGTTCGGACACCACCGCCGTCGCCCTGGCCTCCGCGCTGCACGCCGACGTCTGCGAGATCTACACCGACGTCGACGGCATCTTCAGCGCTGACCCCCGGATCGTGCACAACGCCCGCAGGCTGGACACCGTGACGTTCGAGGAGATGCTCGAGATGGCGGCGTGCGGCGCCAAGGTGCTGATGCTGCGCTGCGTGGAATACGCTCGCCGCTACAACATTCCGGTGCACGTCCGCTCGTCGTACTCGGACAAACCGGGCACCGTCGTCAAGGGATCGATCAAGGACATCGCCATGGAAGACCCCATCCTTACCGGAGTCGCGCACGACCGCAGCGAGGCGAAGGTGACCATCGTCGGCATCCCCGACATCCCCGGCTATGCGGCCCGGGTGTTCCGGGCCGTCGCGGAGGCCGACGTGAACATCGACATGGTGTTGCAGAACGTCTCCAAGGTCGAGGACGGCAAGACCGACATCACCTTCACCTGCTCGCGGGACAGCGGGCCGACGGCGGTGGCCAAGCTGGATTCGCTCAAGGACGAGATCGGGTTCACCCAGCTGCTCTATGACGACCACATCGGCAAGGTGTCACTGATCGGTGCGGGCATGCGCAGCCACCCGGGCGTCACCGCGACCTTCTGTGAGGCCCTGGCGGAGGTGGGCGTCAACATCGAGCTGATCTCCACCTCCGAGATCCGCATCTCGGTGCTGTGCCGCGACACCGAACTAGACAAGGCCGTCGTGGCGTTGCACGAGGCGTTCGGGCTCGGCGGCGAGGAGTCGGCGACGGTGTACGCGGGGACGGGCAGGTAAATGGTTGCCATCGGCGTCGTAGGCGCCACCGGCCAGGTGGGCCAGGTGATGCGCAGGTTGCTCGACGAGCGGGACTTCCCCGCGACTGGTGGTGAGTTAAAGGTGAGGTTCTTCGCGTCCGCCCGCTCGCAAGGGCGCAAGCTGGAATTCCGCGGCCAGGAGATCGAAGTCGAGGACGCCGCGAAGGCGGACCCGACCGGCCTGGACATCGCGTTGTTCTCGGCCGGCAAGACGATGTCGCTGGTGCAGGCGCCACGGTTCGCCGCGGCCGGGGTGACGGTGATCGACAACTCGTCGGCGTGGCGCAAGGACCCCGAAGTGCCGCTGGTGGTGTCCGAGGTGAACTTCGAGCGGGACGCCCACCGCAGACCCAAAGGCATCATCGCCAACCCGAACTGCACCACGATGGCCGCGATGCCGGTGCTCAAGGTGCTGCACGACGAGGCCGGGCTGACCCGCCTGGTGGTGTCGAGCTATCAGGCCGTGTCGGGCAGCGGGCTGGCCGGCGTCGAGGAGCTGGCCACGCAGGCGCGCGCGGTCATCGACGACGCCGAGCAGTTGGTGCACGACGGCTCCGCGGTCGAGTTCCCGGCGCCGAAGACCTATGTCGCGCCGATCGCCTTCAACGTGGTGCCGTTGGCCGGGTCGCTGGTCGACGATGGCTCGGGGGAGACCGACGAGGACCAGAAGCTGCGGCACGAGAGCCGCAAGATCCTCGGCATCCCCGACCTGGCGGTCAGCGGGACCTGCGTGCGGGTGCCGGTATTCACCGGGCACTCGTTGTCGATCAACGCCGAATTCGCGCGGCCGCTGTCGCCCGAGCGTGCGCGGGCGCTGCTCGACGGCGCGCCCGGCGTCAAGGTCGTCGACGTGCCGACCCCGTTGGCCGCCGCGGGCGTCGACGAATCGCTGGTCGGCCGCATCCGGCAGGACCCGGGTGTCCCCGACGGGCGCGGCCTCGCCCTGTTCGTCTCGGGGGACAACCTGCGCAAGGGGGCGGCGCTGAACACCATCCAGATTGCCGAGCTGCTGGCCGCCCAGCTGTAATAGGCGGGTGAGCACCGCCCACGCCCGACTGGTCGCGCGGTGCTCGCTTGCTGTGATTCTGTTTGCGCCGCAATGGTTTTGGGCCGCGCACGCCGACCCGCCCGCGCCGGTCCCCGAGCCGATCGTTCAGCCGCTGGCGCCCGGTCAGGTGCTGCGGATCGGCCCGACGGCCGGCACCGGCACCCCGACCGGCGACTACGGCATCGGCGCGACGGATCTCTGTGAGTTCGTCGAGTTCCCCGCCGAGCTGTTGCAGGTCTGCGGCGACAGCTTCGCCGGCCAAGGCGTCGGGTTCGGCGGCTGGTACGCGCCGGTGGCGCTGCGCGTGGACACCGCTTCCGTCGACGACCCGGCCGGCGTGCGCTACACCGGCGTCACCGGGGTCAGCAAACCGCTGCTCGCCGACCCCGCCCCGCCCGGCGCCTCGCAGCTGCCCGCGGGCGTGGTGCAGATCAACCGGCGCAACTACATGATGGTGACGACCACGAAGAACCTGGAGCCGCAAAGCTCCCGGCTCGTCGCGGCCGAACCCGCGCGGGCGGGCTGGCAGACCCTCGCGGGATCGCGGCGACCCGCGTCGTACCAGGGCGGCTCACAGACACAGATCAGCGGCTACTACGACCCGATCCCCACGCCCGACTCGCCCACCGGATGGGTATATATCGTCGCCGACAGCTTCACCCGTCGGGATCCCGTCGTGCTGTATCGGGCCACCCCGCAAACGTTTACCGACCGGTCCCGTTGGCAGGGCTGGGCGGCCGGACCCGACGGCGGCTGGGGCAAGCCCCCCACCCCGCTGTGGCCGGACGCGGTGGGCGAGATGTGCGTTCGGCAGATCGACGGCAAGGCCGTGCTGTCGTATTTCAACGCGGTGACGGGCAACATGGAGGTCCGTGTCGCGAACGACCCGACGTCGCTTGGCGACGCACCGGTGACCACGGTGGTGCAGCACGACGAGTGGCCCGAGCCCGCGGAGAGCCTGCCGCCGCCCTACGACAACCGGCTCGCGCAGCCGTACGGCGGATACATCTCGCCCGGCTCGACGCTCGACGAGCTGCGAATCTTCGTCAGCCAGTGGGACACTCGCGCGCGCGTGGCCGCGCCGTATCGGGTGATCCAGTTCGCCGTCAACCCGTTCAAGCCGGACTAGCGAGAAGCCGCCTCCCGCCGGGGCGATATGCCAGACATCGCTGACCAGCGGTGAAACGATATTGGCGTGAACGACAGTCGCGGCGCCCGGGGCTCTGTGCGGACTTTTCTGTGGTCCGTCGCAGGTCTGGTGTCCTACTACCGCTGGCATGTGCTCGCCGGGCTGGGCGTGGTGGCGCTGGTGCTGGGAAACATCGGGTTCTGGCAGTTGTGGAGACGGCATCCCGAACCGAGCGACATCGTCTTCTGGAGCTTCAAGCTGTTCACCGCGTCGACCCCGGTCGACGACCACCTGCCTGTCACGCTGGATATCGCCCGCTTCCTCGCCCCGCTCGTCGCCGGATTCGCGGGGCTCAGCGGCCTGGCGTCGCTGTTCCGTGACCGCGTGCAACAGATGCGCGTACCGCTGATGAGCGGTCACGTGGTCCTCTGCGGGCTCGGCGATGTCGGCAGCGCGTTTCTGCACCACCTCCGCGAGGCCGGGGACCGCGTGGTTGTCATCGACTCGGACGCGGCGAACCCGAACATGCAGTTGTGCCACGGCTGGGGGGTGCCGGTCATCGTCGGCGACGCGCAGCAGGAACGAACCCTGCAGGCGGCCGGTGTCCGGCGCGCGGCGCGGCTGCTCGCGCTGTGTCCGCATGACGCCGTCAACACCGAGATCGTCGCCGTTGCCAGCCTGCTTGCGAGTGGCCGTTCCGGGAACGTGCTGACCTGCCTGGCCCAAATCGCGGACCCGGAGCTGTGCGCGCTGCTGAGGATCCGGGAGGCCGAGCGCGCGGCGTCGGCGCTCGACTTCTTCAACACCGACGAGATCGGTGCGCGGTCGCTGCTGGATGCGTTTCCCGTCGGCACCGGGTGCGACCGCCCGCACATCCTCATCGCCGGCCTCGGCGACTTGGGTGTCTGGGTGGCATACCACGCGGCACGCGAGTGGTATGAGCACCGTGCCGACGACGCCGGGGAGCTGGTGGTCACCGTCGTCGACAACCAGGCCGACCACCGGGTGCAGTTGCTTCTCGGCCACTATCCCGCCCTCGAGCAGGTGTGCAGCTTCATCACCCTGCCCGCCTCGGTCAGCAAGATCCACCGGCTGCGCGCCTATCACGCCGATGCGGGAGCGCCCCCGCTGGCCCGCGCCTACGTGACCGCCGACAACGACGAGCAGGCCGTTGAGCTGGCGTTGCAGTTGAGGCATGAACTGGATCCCGCCGTCCCCTTGGTGGTCGCGCTGACGCGGTCGCGCGGAGTCGCCCGGCTCCTCGATGAGGCCGGCGGCGCGGGGGGACCCGACATCGATGTCTTCCCGACGCTCGAACGAACCTGCACGGTCGAACTCACCCGCGGCGGTTCTTACGAGGCGATCGCCCATGCCATCCACCGTCGCTGGTGCGCCGAACAACTCGCTTCCGGTAAACCCGCGCCACCGTGGTCGGAGCTGGACGAATCACGCAAAGATTCCAGCCGCGCGCAGGCGCGCCACATTGCGGTCAAGCTGCGAAGCGTCGGTTGTGACCTTGCGCCCCTGCGGGATTGGGACGCATCGGAATTCGCGTTCAGCACCGACGAGGTCGAGACGCTGGCGGTCGCCGAGCACGACCGCTGGATGGCCGAGCGCCTCGCCGACGGCTGGTCTCTGGGCGAGAAGGACATCGAAAACAAGAGGACCCCGTATCTGGTGGCATTCTCCGACCTGCCCGACGACGTCGCCGACTACGACCGCGTGTTCGTTCGGGAGATCCCCGCCCTGCTCGCCTCGGCCGGCCTGCAGATCATCCGCACCCAGCGGAAGTGAGAACGGCCGCCAGTTCAGAACTTCGGCCCCGCGGACTTCGGCACCTTGACGGCCATTTTCGCGGCGATCACGCTGCCCTGGTCGGTGATGTGGTCCCCACACACCTTCACGTCGATCACGTAAGCGGATGCCGCCTGCAACACCCGCTGGCACGCGTAGCTGGCAACGTTGCCCTGTTGCCTGTACATCTGGGTGATCTGCGGGGCGTGCCCGGTGAGGTTTTCGACGACCCACGTGTACGCGCGGCCGTTGTCCAGGTAGGTCGCGGTCACCGTCTTCCCGTCGCAGGCCGCCCACTCATTGGCCGAGCGCCGCACGAAGTCCAGGGCTTGGTCTCTGGTCGAAAAGGCCGCCACGGCCTGATCGACGAAGTGGTGATTGCCCTCGCCTGCCCGCACCCAGCCACCCGAATCCTCCAGCGCCGCCCAGTCGAGTTGCTTTTCTCCGCTGTCTTCATACGTCAGGTCCGCGCCGGGATAGAGCACGCCCATGCACCACCGCGGTGACACGTCAACCGCCTTGCTGACGTCCTTGAACGTCTTGCCTTGGTTGTCCGGGGTTTTCGCCATATTGGAGGTGCCCGTGATGGAGTTGATCTCCGCGTCGCTGAGCAGGATGGATTCCAGGGACACCGGGGCGGGACCCGGCTTGGGGCGGAGCAGCAGCACCGCGACGACAACGATCGCGATCAGAACGGCCAAGCCCGCGCCGCCGGCGATGACCCACCTGGCGCGCGGCCGGTGACTCTTGCCGACCTCGGGAGCGTGCGGAGGCGCGGCGTCGGAGCCGTCCGCCGTGACCGCTCCCGATTCGGGCTCCGCCGGCGCGCCGGACGCCGTGATCGGTGCGGCTGCCGCGGTCGCAGGTTCCTCGTCCACCGACTTCAGCAGGGCATCGATGCTGTTTCGCGCCTGATAGGTGACGTCGGGACGATCACGCAGCTTGGACAGCAACCGGGCGATGTCGCGGCGCGCAGCCGGATCGGCCCCGTCCTCGCGAAGCCCCGCCTTCAGCTCCGACATCAACTCGGCCTGCTGGCGGGCGCTGAGCTCCGGGTCCGCGAGGGTATGGCCCAGCCGCATCAGGTAGGCGAAGGGCACCGGCGGTTCTTCTGGCAGGGGTGAAGGCAGCGGCTCAAGCTTGTCCTTCAATTCGTGCACCGCTTCGATCAGCTGAATGCCGCTGTCCACGGTCGGATTTCGGTAGTCGATGACCTGCGTCTCCGCCAGCGGAGTGAGGCGCATGGAATCGACCGGGCCCACCTGCACGGGAAGGATCGGACGGCGCAGAGCCTCGGCGTAGCGCAACTCGGCTTGACACGGTTTCGATGCGATCGAGTTGTTCGACAGCGCAAAGACGAACACGTCGCAGCCCCGGATTTCCTCGAGGATGGTGCGCCACCATGCGTCACCGCCGCCCAACGTTTCGTCAACCCACACGTGCTGACGCGCGTCCCGCAACGCCTTCAACAGATCCTGGATCGCCGCCTTGTCCTGGCTGGAGTGACTGACAAATAGCGTCATGCTTTCTCCTGATGCAGGGTCGGCGGTTTGTCGGTCTGCGGGCGGACGCGGTTGAGGCGTTTCAGGCAGCGTAAATCTTCGGCGGTGGAGCGGGTGGCTGATTGGGTCGCCGCGAATCAACGCGGTCCGGGCGGAATCGGGGAGCCGGTCCGGCGACGGCGATGAAGCCGCCCTGGCCGTTCTACCAGGTAAGACGGCCGCTCAGCTCACAGCTGCTACTTAAGTAATGCATAGCCGCGACTGGTGTTAACACCTTCATCATTTGTCTCATGAGTGAAACATCCGAAACCCCCACTGTGCGGACCTCCACCGCAACTGCGCCAGCGGCCGCCGCGGAAGCGGCGGCGGCCTACCGGGCCCCGCGGGTCTTCCAACTCGCCGCGTGGGTCGCCATCGTCGCCGGGATCGTGTTCATCGTCGCGGTCATCTTCTTCACCGGCTTCATCCTCGGCCATCGCGGCGGCCACCACGGCCACCACCACCACAAGCACCACGCGGCGTGGATGCACCCGCACCGCATGGGCGGTCCGGGCGGTCCCGGTGCCCAGCAGGGTGGACCCGCCGGCATCCAACAGGGCGGCCCCGCGTCGGCGACCCCCGGCGCCCCCGGCCCGAGCCAGATCCCGTCGTCGGTCGTCCCGTCCAGGTAGTCCAACCCGTTCCCGAACAACCAGCGGCCCGGTGCTCACCAGAGCACCGGGCCGCGTGTCGTTTCATCACCGGCAACTAACCGCCGGATCCCGATTCACAGCAAGTTTGTGGGACGAACCTGTTATGCCCGTCGCGACGCTGGGCATGATTCAGGAATGAGTGAGACACCCGAACCGTCGTCGACCCCGCCGGCGCCCGCTGAGCGGCGACGGCCACGCACTTGTTGGCCGCGGCGTACAGCCGCCGGTCACGTAGTCCCGCCTGAC
>NZ_LZKF01000020.1:0-23627 GCF_001672665.1 Mycobacterium sp. E2238
AGGCCGCGATCCCACTGGCCACCACACCGATGATCACCAGCGGCGCCGCGCCGCCCTGCGCCGCGGCCTTGAACACGGCGAGCTTGCTGACAAACCCGCTCGTCAGCGGGATGCCGGCGAAGGCCAGCAGGAACATCGAAAACATCACGCCCACAATCGGTGAGCGCTGCCCGAGTCCCGCCCAGTGCGACAGGGTGGCGTCCTCGACGCCGTCGGCGTCGCGGATCAGGCTCACGATGGCGAACGCGCCGACGGTGCTGAAGCTGTAGGCGAGCAGGTAGAACAGCGTGGACGAGAGGCCCGCCTGGTTGTCGGCGATCACGCCGGTGAGGATGAACCCGACATGGGCGACCGAGGAGTAGGCGAGCATCCGCTTGACGTCGGTTTGGTTCACCGCGGTGATGGTTCCGACCGCCATGGTGAGGATCGAGATGGTCCACAGCACCGGACGCCATTGATCGTGTAGAGGTGGCAGCGCGACGTAGACCACCCGCAGCAGCGCGCCGAAGGCCGCGACCTTGGTGGCTGCCGCCATGAACCCGGTGATGGGGGTGGGCGCGCCCTGGTAGACGTCCGGGATCCACGAATGGAACGGCACGGCACCCACTTTGAACAGCAGGCCGACGGACAGCAGTGCGACACCGACCAACGCCATCGAGGTGTCCCCGTGCGCCGCCAGCGCGTCCCGGATGCCGGTCAGCAGCAGCGTGCCGGTCGCGCCGTACAGCAGCGCCACGCCGTACAGGAAGAACGCCGATGAGAAGGCGCCCAACAGGAAGTACTTCATCGCCGCCTCCTGCGACAGCAGGCGCCGGTGCCGGGCCAGGCCGCACATCAGGTACAGCGGCAGCGAAAGAACTTCGAGCGCAACGAACATCGTCAACAGGTCATTGGATGCGGGGAAGACCATCATGCCGCCGACGGACAGCATGGCCAGCGGGAACAGCTCTGTCTGTGCGGCCCCGGCCCGCTCCGCGTCACGCTCGGCGTCGCTGCCCGGGACCGCGGACGCCTGCGGGGTGAAGGAATCCAGGCCGACCGGTCCGGCGGCGCCCACCCCGGCAACGATCTTGCTGTCCGCCTTGGCTTGCGTGCGTTCGGCCATGAAGATGACCGCCAGCACCGCGACCAGCAGCACCGTGCCCTGCAGGTAGAGGGTCGGCCGGTCGACGGCCATCGCGCCGAGCACCGTCGCGCGGCCGGAGGCCGGGACGGAGCGGCTCACCGCGATCACCGCGACGAAGGCGGCGACGCAACCGGCCAGGGCCAGCGTCACCTGGGCGCCATATCGAATCCGCCTGGGCAGGAAAGCTTCCGCGAGGACGCCGACCACGGCGACGCCGAACACGATGAGCGTCGGGCAGAGCAGGAAGTACTCGATGCTGGGGGTGGGGAGGGTCATTATCGCGGTCCTTCGGCTGTCCGGGGTGCGCGGTTGACCGCCGGCACGCTCGGCGCGGGATCATGCTGACCGATGGTGGTCATGGTGTTCTCGACGGCGGGGTTGATGATGTCCAGCACCGGCTTCGGGTAAACCCCGAGGACGAACAGCAGCGCGATCAACGGTGCGACGACGAGCAATTCACGCGCCCGCAGGTCGCCGATCTTCTCGTTGCCGGTCGCCACCGGTCCGGTCATCATCCGCTGGTAGAGCCACAGCATGTAGATGGCGGACAGCACCAGCGCGGTGACGCCGAAGGCGGCGGCCAGCCAGTACCGGTTGAAAGTGCCCAGCAGGACCAGGAACTCGCTGATGAATGGCGCCAGGCCGGGCAGCGACAGGGTGGCCATGGCCGAGACGAGGAACGTCCCCGCCAATATCGGCGCCACCTTCTGCACCCCGCCGTAATCGGCGATCTTCCGGCTGCCGTGCCGGGATATCAGGAAGCCCGCGATCAGGAACACCGCCGCCGTGGACAGCCCGTGGTTGAGCATGTACAGCGTCGACCCGCTCTGCCCCTGGCTCGTCATCACGAAGATGCCCAGAATGATGAACCCGAAGTGCGAGATCGAGGTGTAGGCGATCAGGCGCATGATGTCGGTCTGCCCGATGGCCACGACCGCGCCGTAAATGACACCGATGACGGCCAGCACGACGATCAGCGGCCGGAAATAGGTTGAGGCGCCGGGGAACAGCTGCAGGCAGTAGCGCAGCATGCCGAAGGTGCCGACCTTGTCCATCACCGCCATCATCAGCACCGCGGTGGCCGGGGTGGCCTCCACCGCGGCGTCGGGCAGCCAGCGGTGGAACGGCCACAGCGGCGCTTTGATGGCGAAGGCGAACATGAAGCCCAGGAACAGCGCCTTGAACACCGCGGAGTCGGCACCGTAGCGGCCGGAGGCGACGCCGGCGACGATCTCCCGGAAGTCGAACGTTCCCGAACCGTGCTGTGCGGTCACCACATACAGCCCGATCACGGCGGCGAGCATGATCAGCCCACCGAACAGGTTGTACAGCAAGAACTTCACCGCCGCGCGTGACCTGCCTGCCCCACCGCCGAAGCCACCGATCAGGAAGTACATCGGGATGAGCATGGCCTCGAAGAAGACGTAGAAGAGCAGTACGTCCAGCGCGACCACCGAGATCAGCACCATCGACTCGATGGCCAGCGTCAGCGCGACGTAGGCGTGCACGCCGCGAGGGCTGCGTTCGCCGCTGTGCGACGGGTCGTCACCATCTCCGTCGTTCCAGCCGGCCACCTGCAGCACCGGGATCAGCACCGCGGTGAGCAGCACCAGCACCACGGCGATGCCGTCGACGCCGAGCGAGTAGGTGGCGCCGAACGCCGGTATCCAGGAATGACTTTCGACGAACTGGTAGGTGGTGCCACCGGACTTGAAGCCGAGGGTGACGACGACCGCGACCGCCAGCGTCAGGACGCCGAAGACCAGGCCCGTCCACTTGGCGAGCCGGCGCAGTCCCGGCGGCAGCAGGATGACCAGCACCGAGCCGGCCAGCGGCACCAGCCACAGGATGCTGAGCCACGGAAGGTTCTTCACCACAGTTTCACCGCCAGGATCAGCGCGACCACCAGGACCGCGCCCGTCAGCATCGACAATGCGTAGTTGCGGGCGAAGCCGGTTTGCAGCCCCCGCAGGCGATTCGAAGTTCGGCTTACCAGCGCGGCGAGCGCGTTGACGGAGCCGTCCACCCCGGCGTTGTCGACGTCGACGAGCGCTTGGGTCAGTTCGGCGCCGGGGCGCATGAACACCTCCTCGTTGAAGGCGTCGCCGTAGAAGTCCCTGCGGGCGGCCGTGGTGAGCGGTGACACCGCAAGCGGCGCCACCCTGGGGATTTCGGCTTTCGCGTACAACCGGTAGGCCACCGCGATCCCGATGATGACCACGCCCAGCGCCAGGGCGGTGTTCGCCCAGGCGGGGAAGGCGTGGGTCACCTCTTCGTGCTTCCCGACGACCGGCTCGAGCCAGCGTTGCAGGGTGCCCCGCCACGCCAGCAGGCCACCGGAGAACACCGAGCCGACAGCGAGCAGGATCATCGGCCAGGTCATCAGGCCGGGTGCCTCGTGGGGATGGGTACTTGGCGCCCAACGCTTTTTGCCGAAGAAGGTCATCAGCATCACGCGGGTCATGTAGAACGCGGTGACGCCCGCACCCAGCAGCGCGGCCCCGCCCAGCACATAGCCGCGGACGCCTCCGGCGCCCAGTGCCGCCTCGATGATGGCGTCCTTGGAGAAGAAGCCCGCGAACGGCGGCACGCCGATGATCGCCAGATACCCGAGGCCGAAGGTGGCGAAGGTGATCGGCAGCGCCGCGCGCAGGCCACCGTAGCGGCGCATGTCCTGTTCCTCGTGCATCGCGTGGATCACCGCGCCGGAGCCGAGGAACAAACCCGCCTTGAAGAAGCCGTGGGTGAGCAGATGCATGATGGCGAACGCGTAACCGGCCGGGCCCAATCCCGCGGCCAGCACCATGTAGCCGATCTGGCTCATCGTGGAAGCCGCCAGCGCGCGCTTGATGTCGTCCTTGGCGCAGCCGATGAACGCACCGAGCAACAACGTGACGGCGCCGACGACCACGACGGCGGTTTGCGCATCCGGCGCCAGGTTGTAGAGCGGGTTGGACCGCACGATGAGGTAGACGCCGGCGGTCACCATGGTGGCGGCGTGGATCAGCGCGGACACCGGGGTGGGGCCCTCCATGGCGTCACCAAGCCAGGCCTGCAGCGGGACCTGAGCCGACTTGGCGCAGGCACCCAGCAGCAGCAGCAACCCCATCGCCGTCAGCGCGCCGCGCCCAGCGGCGGGTGCGCCGGCGAACACCCCAGCGTAGGACAGCGTGCCGAAGGTGCTGAACATCAAGAACATTCCCAGGGCCAGCCCGGCGTCCCCGACGCGGTTCATCACGAATGCCTTCTTGGCGGCGGTCGCGGCCGTGGGTTTGTGGTACCAGAACCCGATCAGCAGGTAGGAGGCGAGGCCCACCCCTTCCCAGCCGACGTAGAGGACCACGTAGTTGTCGGCGACCACCAGCAGCAGCATCGAGGCGAGGAACAGGTTGAGGTAGCCGAAAAATCTTCGGCGGTCCGGATCTTCGGCCATGTAGGCGACCGAATAGATGTGGATCAGCGACCCGACGCCCGAGATCAGCAGCACGAAACAGACCGAGAGCTGGTCGATCTGCAGGCCGAGGTCCACCTGCAGTTGGCCGACCGGGATCCAGGTGAACACCGTCTGGTGGATCACGCGGTCGTCCGCGCCGCGGCCGAGCAGCTCGTTCAGCAGGCTCAGGCCGACGCCGAACGCCGTGAGGGCGGTGGCGCAGCCCAGCCAGTGGCCCCAGGCGTCGGTGCGTCGCCCGCCGAACAACAGGATCGCGGCACCCGCCAGCGGCAGTGCCACCAGCAGCCAGGTGTAGTGAGTCATGTTGGCCCCATATTGGCGATGTCAGCCTTTGAGTAGGTTCGCGTCGTCGACCGACGCCGATTTGCGGGCACGGAAAATCGTCATGATGATCGCCAGGCCGACGACGACCTCGCACGCGGCCACCACCATCGTGAAGAACGCGATCATCTGCCCGTCCAGGTGGCCGTGCATCCGCGCGAACGTGACGAACGCCAGGTTGACCGCGTTCAGCATCAGCTCGACGCACATGAACATCACGATGGCGTTGCGTCGCAACAGCACACCCGAGGCCCCGATGGTGAACAGCAGGGCCGAAAGGTAAAGGTAATTGGCCGGATTCATGAGGTGCCGCCTTGGGTTAGGGAGGGGCTCGCCTCACGGGAGGGAGTTTGCTTACCGTCAGCGCCGCGGCTGCGCAAGATAGGCGACACCGACAGCTCCGAGTACGAACCGTCCGGCAGCAGCGCGGCCACGTCGACGGCGTTGTGGCGCGCGTAGACGCCGGGGCTGGGCATCGGGGTGGGGTGCCGACCGGACTGGAACCTCTCCTGCGAGAGCTCCCGCTGCGTCTTGCGGCGCTCGAAGCGCTCGCGATGTGCCAGCACCATCGCCCCAATGGCCGCGGTGATCAGCAGCGCGCTGGTGAGTTCGAACGCCCAGACGTACCGGGAGAAGATCAGCGCGGCAAGCCCTTCCACGTTGCCGTTCGCGTTGGCGGTGGTCAGCCCCGCGAAGCCGCCGGTCGCGGCGGCGCCGATGGCGGCGATCAGCAGGACGCCGAAACCCACGCCGGCCAGGACGGCGGCGATGCGCTGGCCGTGCAGCGTCTCCTTCAGAGATTCCGCGGAGTCCACGCCGATCAGCATCAGCACGAACAGGAACAGCATCATCACCGCGCCGGTGTAGACCACGACCTGGACGACGCCCAGAAACAGCGCGTCCTGAATCATGTAGAACACCGCGAGGATGATCATCGTCATCGCGAGGAACATCGCCGAGTACACGGCGTTGACCGCGAGCACCACCCCGATCGCCCCGATCAGCGCCAGGGCTCCCAGCACCCAGAACGTCACCGCCTCGCCGGTGGAGGTGCGGACGATCGTCTCCGAAGCCAGATTCGAAGCCAGGAGCTGGCCGGTCACCCCAGTCACCGGGATTCCCCGGCCTTCTCGGCTTCGCGCAGGCCATGCGCGGTGACGTTGCCCTGGTAGTAGTCCTTGTCGGTGGCGCCCGGCGCCCGGGGGTGCGGCGGCGCGAGCATGTCTTGCAGCAGCGGCGCCAGCAGCCGGTCCTTTTCGTAGATCAGGTCGGCGCGGTTGTCGTCGGCCATCTCGTAGTCGTTGGTCATCGTCAGCGCCCGGGTCGGGCACGCCTCGATGCACAGGCCGCAGCCGATGCAACGCAGGTAGTTGATTTGATAGACCCGGCCGTAGCGTTCCCCGGGCGAATACCGGAGCTCCTCGGTGTTGTCCGCGCCCTCGACGTAGATCGCGTCGGCCGGGCAGGCCCAGGCGCACAGCTCGCACCCGATGCATTTCTCCAGGCCGTCGGGGTAACGGTTGAGCTGGTGACGGCCGTGATAGCGCGGCGCGACGGGGCCCGGCTTCTCCGGATACTCCTCGGTGACATGCCTTTTGAACATCGAGCCGAACGTCACGCCGAATCCGGCCACGGCATCCAGGAACTTAGCCACGTGCTTTCTCCTTGCTCGCGGCCGCCAGGGACTTCATCGGCAGCGGCGGTGTCGGGAATACCGGTGTGGGGGACTGCCCGGCAGGCAATTGCTTGGCCTCGCGGCGGAGCTGTCGCTCCAGCGCGCGAATACTGGGCGTGGCGAACGGTTTTCGCAACAACAGCACCAGCGCCGTCGCGAACACGATGCTGCAGGCGACCAGCAGCGGGGTCCAGTGCGCGTACCCCTGGTTCTGCAGGGTGCGAATCACCGCCGCGATCAACACCCAGACCAGTGAGGCCGGGATCAGCAGCTTCCAGCCCAGCCCCATGAACTGGTCGTAGCGCAGCCGGGGCAGCGAGGCCCGCAGCCAGAAGTAGATGAAGAGGAACGTCCACATCTTGGCGGTGAACCAGAGCAGCGGCCACCACCCGGTGTTGGCGCCGGCCCACATGTTGATGGGCCAGGGCGCATGCCAGCCGCCGAAGAACAGGACCGTCGCCAGGGACGAGACCGTCATCATGTTGACGTACTCGGCCAGCATGAACATCGCGAACTTCAGCGACGAGTACTCGGTGTGGAAGCCGGCGACCAGCTCACCCTCGGCCTCGGGCAAATCGAATGGCGCGCGGTTGGTTTCACCGACCATGGAGATCAGGTAGATGACGAACGACGGCAACAGCAGGAACACGTACCAGACCCGGTCCTGCGCCGCGACGATCTGCGACGTCGACATCGAGCCGGCGTAGAGGAACACCGCCGCGAACGACAGCCCCATCGCCACCTCGTAGGAGATGACCTGCGCGGTGGAGCGCACCCCGCCCAGCAGCGGGTAGGTCGACCCGGACGCCCAGCCGCCCAGCACGATGCCGTACACGCCGATCGCCGAGAGCCCCAGGATGAACAGCACCGCCACCGGGAGGTCGGTCAGCTGGAGCGGAGTGCGGTGCCCGAACACCGACACCACCGGCCCGAACGGGATGAACGCGAACGCGGTGAACGCGGGGATGGTGGAGATGACCGGCGCCGCGAAGTAGACGAACTTGTCGACGCCGCCCGGCGTGATGGTTTCCTTGAGCGCCAGCTTGATTCCGTCGGCCAGGCTCTGCAGGACGCCCCACGGCCCCGCGCGGTTCGGTCCGGGCCGCAGTTGCATCCAGCCCAGGATCTTGCGCTCGAGCAGGATCGCGACCAGCACGTTGAGCATGAGGAACACGAAGATGGCCAGCGCCTTGCCCAGCACCAGCCACCAGGTGTCGTGTCCGAAGACGGTCAAGGAGTTCGTCGTCATGAGCCCACTCCGATTTTCACTGTGCTGCCCAGGGTTACGCCCAGCTGTCGGTGGACGGCGCAACCCGGGGAGTTCAGCGGGAGCCACACCACCCGGTCGGGCATGTCGGTGATGATCAGCGGCAGGCTGATCGATCCGCGCGCCGTGCTGACGGTGACCGCGTCACCGTCGGCGGCGCCGATCTCGGCGGCCGTGTCGGCCGACAGCCGCAGCGCGGGCTTGCGCGCGGTCCCGGCCAGATGCGGCTCGCCGTCCTGCATCCGGCCGTTGTCCAGCAGCATCCGCCACCCGGTCAGCACCGCTTGTCCTTTTTCGGGCCGGTTCCCGGACGGGGCCGCGACGGCCGGGGCTGTCGCCCAACCGCCGTCCCAGGTGCCCAGCGCGGAGAGTTCGGCGCGGGCCGCCGAAGCGGTCGACAGCCCCAGATAGACGCCCATCTCGTCGGCCAGCGCGTCGAGCACTTGGTGATCGGACTGGCTGGCTTGCTCACTGCTCCAGCGCAGCGCCGGTTCGAACGGGCGGTAGCGCCCCTCCCAGTTGACGAAGGCCCCTGCCTTCTGCGCCGTCGGCGCGACGGGGAACACCACGTCGGCGCGGTCGGTGACGGCGCTGCGCCGCAGCTCCAGGCTCACCACGAATCCGGCGGAGTCCAGCGCGGCCAGCACCGCTTCGGGATCGGCGAAGTCGTCGGGTTCGACACCGCCGACCAACAGGGCGCCCAGCGTCCCGTCGGCGGCGGCGGCCAGGATGCCGTCGACGTCACGCCCTGCGGTGGAAGGCAATTCGGAGACGTGCCACGCCGCGGCGATCTGCGCGCGGGCGGTCTCGTCGTCGAGGGGGCGGCCACCCGGCAGCAGGGCGGGCAGCGCGCCGGCCTCCAGCGCGCCCCGCTCGCCGGCTCGGCGTGGCACCCACGCCAGCCGGGCACCGGTGGCGTCCGCGAGCCGGGCGGCGGCGGACAATCCGCCGGGCACCGTGGCCAGGCGTTCGCCGACCATGATGACCGCGCCGGCGGTGGACAGCAGGTCGCCCACCTCTCCCGTGGCCAGCCCGTCCAGCGCCGCCGCTTCGGTACCCGGAACGGTTTTGATGAGCCGCCCGGACATCTTCACCAGCGCCCGGGTGGCGAACGGCGCAACCGCGTACACCGGTAGCCCGTGCTTGCGGGCGGCCTTGCGCAGTCGCAGGAACACGATGGGCGACTCGTCTTCGGGCTCGAACCCGACCAGCACCACCACCGGAGCCGATTCCAGATCGGCGTAGCTGACGTCGCGCCGGCCGGCGATGCGTGACGCCAGGAAGTCGGCTTCCTCGGCCGAGTTCGGGCGAGCGCGGAAGTCAATATCGTTGCTGTCCAGCACGATTCGGGCGAACTTGGAGTACGCGTAGGCGTCTTCCAAGGTGGCCCGGCCGCCGACCAGCACACCGGTGCGCCCGCGCGCCGCCTCGAGGCCCCGAATCGCCGTTGCCATCGCGTGCGACCACGACGCGGGCACCAGCGTGCCGTCCGCGTCGCGAATCAGGGGAGTGCTGATCACGTCCGGCTGGGTCGCGTAGGTGAACGCCCACCGGCCCTTGTCGCAGTTCCACTCCTCGTTGACTTCCGGGTCGTCGCCGGCCAGCCGGCGCAATACCTTGCCGCGGCGGTGGTCGGTGCGCTGGGCGCACCCGGACGCGCAGTGTTCGCAGACGCTGGGGCTGGACACCAGGTCGAAGGGGCGGGCCCGGAAACGGTAGGCCGTTCCGGTCAGCGCGCCGACCGGGCAGATCTGCACCGTGTTGCCCGAAAAGTACGAGTCGAACGGCTCATTGGCGTAGATGCCGACCTGCTGCAGGGCGCCGCGCTCCTGCATGTCGATGAAGATGTCCCCGGCGATCTGCTCGGAGAACCGCGTGCACCGGGCGCACAGGATGCAGCGCTCGCGATCCAGCAGCACCTGCGCGGAGATGTTGATCGGCTTGGCGAAGGTCCGCTTGACGTCGGTGAAGCGGGAATCGGCACGGCCGTTGGACATCGCCTGGTTCTGCAGCGGGCACTCGCCGCCCTTGTCGCACATCGGGCAGTCCAGCGGGTGATTGATGAGCAGCAGCTCCATCACACCGTGCTGGGCCTTGTCGGCGGCTTCCGACGTGAGCTGCGTGCGCACGACCATGTCGTCGGTGGCGACGGTGGTGCATGATGCCATCGGCTTGCGTTGCCCCTCAACCTCAACCAGGCACTGCCGGCACGCGCCGACCGGCTCGAGCAGCGGATGGTCGCAGAACCGCGGGATCTGGATACCCATCAACTCGGCCGCACGGATCACCAATGTGCCTTTGGGCACGCTGATTTCGTTGCCGTCGATGGTCAGCGTGACCATCTCCGGCGGACGTACCTCGTCTCCGGTCTCGGTTTTGGCGGCACTGGTCAAAGTGTCAGGCCTTTCCGTTCAGCATGGAATCTCGGGGGTCGAATGGGCAGCCACCGTCTTCGACGTGCGCCACGTATTCGTCGCGGAAGTACTTGATCGACGACATCACCGGGCTGGCGGCGCCATCGCCCAACGCGCAGAAGGACTTTCCCAAGATGGTGTCGGAGATGTCCAACAGCTTGTCGATGTCCTCGTTGGTGCCCTTGCCGGTTTCCAGCCGCTCGTAGATCTGGTCCAGCCAGAAGGTGCCCTCCCGGCAGGGAGTGCATTTCCCGCACGATTCGTGTTTGTAGAAGTACGTCCAGCGGCGCACGGCTCGCACCACGCAGGTGGTCTCGTCGAAGATCTCCAGCGCCTTGGTGCCCAGCATGGAGCCGACCGCGCCCACGCCCTCGTAGTCCAACGGCACGTCGAGGTGCTCGTCGGTGAGCAGCGGGGTGGACGACCCGCCGGGCGTCCAGAACTTCAGTCGGTGCCCGGCCCGCACCCCGCCGGCGTAGGCGAGCAACTCGCGCAACGTGATACCCAGCGGCGCCTCGTACTGGCCGGGCCGGGCGACATGCCCGGACAGCGAATACAGCGTGAAGCCAGGCGATTTCTCACTGCCCATCGATCGGAACCAGTCGACACCGTTGAGGACGATGGGCGGCACGCTGGCGATCGTCTCGACGTTGTTGATCACCGTGGGGCAGCCGTAGAGTCCCGCCACCGCGGGGAAGGGCGGCCGGAGCCGCGGCTGGCCCCGCCGGCCTTCCAGCGAATCCAGCAGCGCGGTCTCCTCGCCGCAGATGTACGCGCCGGCGCCCGCGTGCACCACCAGCTCCAGGTCGAAGCCGGACCCGTTGATGTCGCGGCCCAGGTATCCGGCGGCGTAAGCCTCGGCCACCGCGTTCTGCAGGCGGCGCAGCACCGGCAGAACTTCCCCGCGCACGTAGATGAACGCGTGGCTGGCCCGGATCGCGTAGGCGGCGATGATGACGCCCTCGACGAGCACGTGCGGCGTCGCCAGCATCAATGGAATGTCTTTGCACGTACCGGGTTCCGACTCGTCGGCGTTGACCACCAGGTAGTGCGGTTTGGCGGCCGCGCCGGTGTCGCCCTGCGGGATGAACGACCACTTCGTTCCGGTCGAGAAGCCGGCGCCACCGCGCCCGCGCAACCCGGAGTCCTTGACCATGGCGATCACGTCGTCGGGCGCCATCGCCAGCGCCTTCTTCATCCCCTCGTAGCCGTCGTGACGGCGGTACGTCTCAAGGGTCCACGACTCGGGATCGTCCCAGAACCGGCTGATGACCGGGGTGAGCGGCGTGGCCTGCGAGCTGGTCATGACTGGCCTCCCGGCGGGGTGGGCGCCCGCATGCCGTTTTCCTTCGCCACCTTCAGCCCCGCCAGCGTGGCCTCACCCGCACCGCCCTGACCCTGGTCGGGGCGCTCGTCGGGCAGGCCGGCCAGGATGCGTGACGTCTCGCGGAAGGCGCACAGCGGGGCGCCGCGCGTGGGCGGCTTGGGCGTGCCCGAGCGCAACGAGTCGACGAGCTCGCGGGCCGACTCCGGTGTCTGGTTGTCGAAGAACTCCCAGTTGACCATCACCACCGGCGCGTAGTCGCAGGCGGCGTTGCACTCGATGTGTTGCAGGGTGACGGAGCCATCGTCGGTTGTCTCGTCGTTGCCGATGCCCAAATGTTCCTTCAGGGCGTCGAATACGGCGTCGCCGCCCATGATGGCGCACAGCGTGTTGGTGCAGACACCGACCAGGTAATCGCCGGTGGGTCCGCGGCGATACATCGTGTAGAAGCTCGCCACCGCCGACACCTCGGCACCGGTCAGGCCCAGCTGCTCACCGCAGAACTCCAAACCGGCCGGGGTCAGGTAGGAGTCCTCGGCCTGCACCAGGTGCAGCAACGGCAGCAGCGCCGAGCGCTTATTGGGGTAGCGGCCCATGATCTCCTTGGCGTCGACCTCCAGCCGCGCCCGCACTTCGGCCGAATACGATTGCGGCGCACCCTCAACCACGAACGCGTTGGGTTCCTCCGGCGGTGGTCCGAGCCGGATGAACACCGGCTGTCCTTGGGGGCCGGTCACCGATCCACCCCGCCCATGACCGGGTCGATGCTGGCGACCGCGGTGATCAGGTCGGCCACCATCCCGCCCTCGCACATCGCGGCGACCGACTGCAGATTGGTGAACGAGGGGTCCCGGTAGTGCACCCGGTAGGGGCGGGTGCCGCCATCGCTCACCATGTGCACGCCCAGCTCCCCGCGCGGTGACTCCACCGCGGTGTAGACCTGGCCCGCCGGAACCCGGATGCCCTCGGTGACCAGCTTGAAGTGGTGGATCAAGGCCTCCATCGAGCCGCCCATGATCTTGGCGATGTGCTCCTGTGAGTTACCCATCCCGTCCGGGCCCACCTTCAGGTCGGCCGGCCAGGCGATCTTGCGGTCCTCGATCATGGTCGGGCCCGGCTTCAACTTGTCCAGACACTGCTCGACGATCTTGATCGACTCCCACATCTCGTTCACGCGAATCATGTAGCGCCCGTAAGCATCACACGTGTCGGCGGTCATCACGTCGAATTCGTAGTTTTCATATCCGCAGTACGGTTCGCTCTTGCGCAGATCGTGTGGCAACCCGGTGGCGCGCAGAATCGGCCCGGTGATGCCGAGCGCCATGCAACCGGTCAGGTCCAGGTAGCCGATGTCCTGGGTGCGGGCCTTCCAGATGGCGTTCTCGTTGAGCAGACCGCCCATTTCGCGCAGCACCTGGCGCAGCGGCTTGAGGGCTTCGGCGATGTCTTTCTCCGCGCCCGGCGGCAGATCCTGCGCCACGCCGCCCGGCCGGATGTAGGCGCTGTTCATCCGCAACCCGGAGATCTTCTCGAACAGGGTCAGCACGATCTCGCGGCCGCGGAAACCGACGAACATCGGGGTCATGGCGCCCAATTCCATGCCGCCGGTGGCGAGTGCGACCAGATGCGAGGAGATCCGGTTGAGCTCCATCATCATCACCCGGATGACGTTTACCCGCTCCGGTATCTGATCGGTGATGCCGAGCAGTTTCTCCACGCCCAGGCAGTACGCGGTCTCGTTGAAAAACGGTGACAGGTAATCCATTCGGGTCACGAAGGTGACCCCCTGCGTCCAGTAGCGATATTCGAGGTTCTTCTCGATCCCGGTGTGCAGGTAGCCGATTCCGCAGCGAACCTCTGTGACCGTTTCGCCCTCGATCTCCAGGATCAGCCGCAACACCCCGTGGGTGGACGGGTGCTGGGGACCCATGTTGACGACGATCCGTTCGCCGGGGTCCGCCTTGCGGGCGGCCTCGACGATCTGTTCCCAGTCCTGTCCGCCGGCGACCAAGACGGTCTCCGGGCCTTCCGGGCCGCCGCCGTCGTGCGTCGAGTCGGTGATTGTGCTCATCAGTTGTACGCTCTCCGCTCGTCGGGCGGGGGAATCTGGGCTCCCTTGTATTCCACCGGGATGCCGCCGAGGGGGTAGTCCTTGCGCTGCGGGTGGCCATGCCAGTCGTCGGGCATCTCGATGCGGGTCAGCGACGGGTGCCCGTCGAAGATGATGCCGAAGAAGTCGTAGGTTTCGCGCTCGTGCCAGTCGGTGGTCGGGTAGACCCCGAACAGCGAAGGGATGTGCGGATCGCTGTCCGGCGCAGCCACTTCCAGGCGGACGCGGCGATTGTGTGTGATCGACTGCAACGGGTACACCGCGTGCAGTTCGCGATCGGTCTCGTGGGGGTAGTGCACCCCGCTGACACCCAGACACATCTCGAAACGCAGCCCCGGCTCATCGCGAAGATGCTGGGCGACCCGGGGCAGCGCCTCGCGGCGCACGTGCAGGGTCAGCTCGTCGCGGTACACCACGACTTTCTCTATCGCATCGGAGAATTCGACGCCCGCGCTTTTCAATGCCTCGGCCAGCGTGTCGACCACCTCGTCGAAGTAGCGGCCGTAGGGTCGGGGGCTGCTGCCGGGAAGCATGACCTCGCGCACCAGGCGCCCGTAGCCGGACGTGTCGCCCGAGCCCTTGGCGCCGAACATGCCGCGGCGCACGTCGATCACTTCTTCGTCGGCCTGGCTGATCGCCTCTTGGGGGTTTTGGTCGGGCGAGCTCATCGCAGCAGCCCGCGCATCTCGATCGTGGGCCGGGCCGACAGCGCCGCCTGCTCGGCCTCGGCGATGGCTTCTTCGCGGTTGACCCCCAGCGGCATCTGTTGAATCTTCTCGTGCAGCTTCAGGATTGCGTGCAACAGCATCTCCGGCCGCGGCGGGCAACCGGGCAGGTAGATGTCCACCGGCACCACGTGGTCCACGCCCTGCACGATCGAGTAGTTATTGAACATCCCGCCGGACGACGCACACACGCCCATGGCCAGCACCCACTTCGGCTCGCCCATCTGGTCGTAGATCTGGCGCAGCACCGGCGCCATCTTCTGGCTTACGCGGCCGGCGACGATCATCAGATCGGCCTGCCGCGGCGTCGCCGAGAATCGCTCCATGCCGAACCGCGCGATGTCGAATCTTGGCCCGGCGGTTGCCATCATCTCGATGGCACAGCACGCCAACCCGAACGTCGCCGGCCACAAGGAGTTCTTGCGCACGTAGCCGGCGACCTTTTCCACCGTTGACAGCAGAATCCCGCCGGGGAGCTGTTCTTCGAGACCCACGTCTACCTCAATCCCACGTCAGGCCGCCGCGGCGCCACACATAGGCGTACGCCACGAAGACCGTGAGCATGAACACCACCATCTCGACCAACGCGAACGTTCCCAGCGCGTCGTAGCTGACCGCCCATGGATACAAGAACACGATTTCGATGTCGAAGACGATAAAAAGCATTGCGGTCAGGTAATACTTCACCGGGAACCGCTGGCCGCTCGCCGCGTGCGGGCCGCTGACCGGACTGTCGGTGGGCTCGATCCCGCACTCGTAGGGCGCCATCTTCGACTTGTTGTAGCGCGTCGGGCCGGCCAGGCTCGCGATCACCACCGATCCCACCGCGAAGGCCGCGGCTATCGCTCCGAGCACCAAGATGGGTATGTAGACGTTCAACTCGTCCAAGATCTCCTCGTACGGGCCGCCGGTGCGGCGGCCGGGCGGGGGCCGGGCTGCTGTGATGTACCCGGACTGCGGGCCACCACAGTGACCTTCACAACATAGCGTCGCGAAGACGGCTGTGTTTTGTCGGGGTGGGGCTATTCGCTTCGTTTTTGTGTCGCCGCAACCGGATGGCACGCCGCCACGGCCGGTCGGCGGAGTGCCAACGCCGGTTTCGCACCCGTCGTTAGGGTGGTGATCGCGGTATTGCCGCAGGTGAAAGGGCTAGCGCGTGGGAGTGCGGAGCAGTCCGAGCACCGTGCGGCCCAGCACGATGGGATCGAGGGGATGCGGCACCGCGGCTTCGGCGCGCGACCAGTTCGCCAGCCAGGCGTCGTCCGGGCGGCCGGTGAGCACCAGGATCGGTGGGCACGTGGCGAGTTCGTCTTTGAGCTGTTTGGCGATTCCCATGCCGCCGGTGGGGGTGGCTTCCCCGTCGAGAATGGCCAAGTCGATGCCGCCCTCGTCCATCTGGCGTACCACCATCGGGGCGGTCGCCACCTCGAGGTAGGTCAGCTCGGGCAGGTCCGGATGCAGATGCTTGCCCAGCGCCCGGATGACTTGTTCGCGGGTCTTGGCGTTATCGCTGTAGACCAGGATCCGCAGGGCAACGCTGGATTCGGGGCTGGAGTCCGACACGGTGCAGATGCTACTGGTGTCGCACCGGCTTCACTGGGCAGCCCGCACGAAGACGGCTTCGGCCGCCGCCTTCGCCGTCGAGCCGATCATGCCGAGCCGGTTCCAGCCCAGGTCGAACTGGGTGCGGTCCACCTTGGTTTCCCCGGCGATCCGGATCGAGCCGTCATCGAGCTCGGTGATCGTGGCGGGCAGGGGCAGCGGCGCGGTGATGCCCTTGATGGTGAAGGCGGCGCGGAGGTCTGCGGCCTTGCCTTTGGTCGGGTGGACCGCGGTGACGACGACGCTGATTTCACCGAAGCGCTCGACGTCGAAGAAGTCGGCCGAGCGCAGGTGCTTGTCACGACGGCCGATCCCGGTGTCCAGGGAGGCGGTGCGGACGTCGAGCCGGCCGAAAACCGCCCCCTTCGCCGTCAGTTGGCCGTCACCGCTGAATTCGGTGAAGCGGCCCTTGACGTTCAGCAGGCCCCACATATTTCTGACCTTGAAGGTGATCTCCGAGCGGTCGGGGACGAGGGTCCATACGCCGGCCAGGTCGGGATCGTTCAGAAGCGTTTCCAAAGTCGTCATCTGCACCCCCATCTCTCGTGGCGAATCTAACGCCTAGTCCATCAACGGCGCGATCTCGGCGGGGTCGAAGTACTCGTCGATCCGGTCGAGCCGGCCGTCGCTGCCCACCCTGATCACGATGCAGACCCGCATCGAGATCGATTGGCCGGCACGACCGGTGGCGTGCAGGATGTGCTGCTGGACGAAGCCGCCCTCGAAGAACCGCCGGTCCAGGATCTCGTAACGGCGTTCGGTGGTCGCGGTGATGAACCAGTCGATGACCCGCAGCGCGCGGGCCTTGCCGTCATCGCGCCGCGCGCCGACTCGCCACACCGCGATGTCGTCGCTCCACATCCGGTCAACCGCCGCGAAGTCGCCCTTTTCGATCGCCGCGAATAGGCGGTCTGCCGCGTCGGCAACGATTTCCGGGCTCGCACCGGCCATGCTCGCTCCTATTCTTCGGTGTCTTCGTCGTCGTATCCGGGGTGGGCCGCTGCCAGCCGGCGGCGCACCAGGGTGCGCAGGCAGGCGGTGACCTCCATGGCCCGGCCGTCCATCGCGCCGGCCCGGATCGCGGCGGCCAGCTCCTCCTCGTCGGCGAACCCGAGCTCGGCCAGCGCAGCAGCGGATTCGGCCTCGCTCTCGTCGAGCAGTTCGCGCTCGACGATGCGCAGCGCGTTGGCGGCCACCCTGGCGTGGAAGTTGACCTGCCCGCTGGTCGCGGCCCGAACGTCGGTCTCCAGGAATTCGGCCACCGCGGCCACCAGTTCGGCGGCGAGCGGGCGGCCGTACGGGCCGATCATCAGAGGTCCCCCGATTGCCTGGCTTCTCCTAGCGCCGCTGCGCGGCGCGCATCGTCGCCCGGCGCTCCTTCGAGTAGGTCCAGCAGGTCCCATTCGGTCTCGCACACGCGCCGGCCGATCGTGGCCAGCTCCACCGAGCGGAACTGACCGGTCAGGTGCCGCTCCGCCTGGTAGCGGCAGATGACGCCCCATCGCAGCGTGGCCAGCACCAGCCACCAGTGAAAGGCCCGCCGGTCGACGCCGGTCCCGCCGGCCTGCTCGTAGTCGCGCAGGAAGCTTTCGATGCTGCCGAGGCCGCCGGCGCCGAGGCTGGCCGGGGCCCCGAAGCGCCAGGCGCGGATGCAGAACCAGGCGAGGTCGTCGTACGGGTCGCCGCGGTGTACCAGTTCCCAGTCGAGGACGGCGGCGAGGCAGGACCCGTCGACGATGAGGTTTCCCATCCGGTAGTCCCCGTGCACCAGAACGTCCGCCGACGGCTCGGGCCGGTTGGCGCCCAGCCAGCGAAACGCCCATTCGAAGGTGGCCGTGGTGTCACCCATGGCGTCGAGCCGCTCGCGCCACTGCGTCAGCGGATCCTCGCGGGTTAGACCGGGAATGTCCGGGTCGGCGCGGTGGATGGCCGCCAGGGCCTGCGCGCATTGCCGCAGCAGCTCCCCGCGGGCCGCTTGCCCGCCCCCGGCGTCGAGCTGACGCTGAATTCGCCGGACGATCGTCTCGCCCGCGATCTCGTCGCAGATCAGAAACGGATTGCCCAGGGCGGCTGGCGAATCGTCGGCGATGAGGACGTGGGGGACGGGTGCGCCGGCCGCCGCGGCGGCGGCCTGGGCGCGCGCCTCCAGCTCCATGCCGGCGTGCACGTCGTCGGGCGCGCCGGTGCGCAGGATCAGCGCGTGGTGTCGCTCGCCGGCGACGGCGTCGAAGGCCCACGTGGAGCGGCTGGCGCCGCCGGTCAACGCGCGCAGGTTCTCAACCGCCACATCGGCACCGAGGACCGGCGCCAGCACCGCGGCGAGCTGTGGGGCCAACTGCTCGGTCGATGTCACTTGCCAAACTTAAACAGCCGCTGCGCCACCCGGCGAATCTGGATCTCCTCCGCTCCCTCGGTGATCCGGTAGCGACGGTGATGGCGATAGATGTGCTCGAACGGCTCGTGCCGGCTGTAGCCGAGGCCACCGAAGATCTGCATGGCCCTGTCGGCGGCGTCGCAGACGAGTCGGTTGGCGCGGTAGTTGGCCATCGACACCTTGTCCGAGACCTCCATGTGGTGGTCGCGGTCCAGATGCCAGGCGGCATAGGCCACCAGCAGCCGCACCATCTGCGCTTCGGTCTGCAATTCGGCCAGCGGCCATTGCACGGCCTGGTTGACCGACAGCGGTTTGCCGAAAACGGTCCGGTTGCCGGCGTATTCGGCGGCGCGGTCGATGCAGTACTGGGCCGCGCCCAGGCTGCTGGCCGCCTGCCGAATCCTGTTCTCGTGCAGGAACGTCTGCGCGACCTCCAGACCGCGGTCGACCTCGCCGAGCACCGCATCGGCGGGCACCCGGACGTCGGTCAACTGGACTTCGCCGTGGTCGGTCGGCATGTTGAACGTCCACCAGTAGTAGGGGACGGTGAACCCGGGCGCATCGGTCGGCACCAGGAACGCCGTGATGCCCCGCGCCTGGCCCGGCTCACCGGAGGTGCGCGCGAACACCAGGTCGTGGGTCGCGCGGTGCACCCCGGTGTTGAACCGCTTGGCGCCGTTGATCACCCACCCGTCGCCGTCGGCCTGCGCGCGCGTCTCCAGCCACGTCGCGTCCGAGCCGTGCTGGGGCTCGGTCAGTCCGAACGCCATCGAACGTTCCCCGGTGATCAGCGCTTCGGACCAGAGCCGTCGCTGCTCGTCGGTGCCGAACCGCTCCATCATGATCACCTGCGGGAAGTTGCCGACGATCGAGGATTCGTTCTGCAGGTCGTTGTGCAGGCCGAGGCCCTTGTGCGCCAAGTGCTCCCGGATGACGGCCATGTCGACGTTGGTGCCGTCCCGGCCGCCCAGCGACGCCGGCAGCCCGTACCGCAGCCAGCCCGCCTTGTCGGCCCGCCTGCGCATCTCGGCGAGCAGATCCTCCCATTCGCGCGTCGGGATGCCGTCGTTGTCCCAGTCGGTGCGGGCGTGTTCGCGGCGCTTGTCGAAGTACTGGATGTGGTCGCGCTCCAGCGGTTTGATCTCCGTCTCGATAAACTCGTCCATTTGAGCGAGCAGGCCCGGAAGGTGTTCGGGGAGTGTGAAATCCACAGTTTTCTCCTTTGCAAGGGCTTACGCGCCGTAGAGGGTTTTCTTCCAGATCGTCGACAGGGTGGCGATGGCGTCGGAGTCGCTGATCTTGATGCCCAGGTTGGAGGGGCCGACGAAGACGGTGGTGAAGTTCTCGAACAGCAGGGCGATGGCCGCTGCGGTGTGTTGCGGGTCGAGCTCGGTTCCGTAGCCCTGCTCCTGGGCGCGGCGGACCGACGCGGCGACGATGTCCATGCCGAAGCGGCGGAATTCGTTCTGCACGGCCGCGAAGCGTCGCTGGGTGGCGGCCAGCTGGGCCACGGCGATCATGATGCCGATGTTCTGCTTGAACATGTTCCAGTACCCGGTGACCACCGAGGTGAAGAAGGCGTCGTCCTCCGCAGAGTCCGGTAACTCGAGGCTCAGCCCCGACGGTGTCACGACATCGTGCAGGAAGGACTCGGCGAGGGCGGCGAGCAGTTCTTCCTTGTCGGCGAAGTACCGGTAGAACACCGCGGGCGACTTGCCGGCCGCCGACGTGATGTCGGCCAGCGTGGTCCCGTGAAAGCCGCGCTCGGCGAACAGCTTCCGGGCGGCCAGCTCGATGGCCTGCCTGGTCTGGCGGCCCTTCGCGGTACGCGCCTCCGGCGCGGGCATCAGGCTCGCATCCGGTCGCCGGCCCGCAGCAGGGCGCTCGGCAGGTCATGGCCGACAACGGATTTGGCGACGTCGGCCGCGGCGATGGCGGCCTGCAGGTCGACGTCGACGTCGATGCCGCTGTCACGCAGCAGGTAGACCAGGTCCTCGGTGGCGATGTTGCCGGTGGCACCCGGCGCGAACGGGCAGCCGCCCAGCCCGCCGACCGAGGAATCCAGCCGGGTCACCCCGGACCCGACCGCGGCGTAGGCGCTGGCCAGACCGGAGCCGCGGGTGTTGTGGAAATGCCCGCCCAGCGGCAGGTCGCCGATCATTGGGCGCAGTTGTGCGATCAGCGAACTCACGCGCCCCGGGGTGGTGGTGCCGATCGTGTCGGCGATGGACAGGCGGTCGGCGCCGCGTTCGCGGGCGGCCGCGGCGATGTCGAGCACCCGCTCGGGCGGGGTGGGACCCTCGAACGGCGAGTCCCACGCGGTGGCGATGATCACTTCGACGGTGACGTCTGCGCCGTGCGCGATCGCGACGATCTCGTCGATCGCCTTGGTGGCCTCGGCGCTGGTCCGCCCGACGTTCGCCTGACTGAACGTGTCGTCGGCGGCGACCACGTACTCGATCGAGCGCAGGCCCGCCGCAACGGCCCGCTTGGCTCCGTTCGGACTGGCCACCAGGGCGGAGAACTCGATGTCGGGGTAGTCGTGCAGGTGGGCCGCAAGCTCCGCGGCGTCGGCCATCGACGGCACCTTCGAGGGCGAGACGAACGCCGTGGCCTCCACCTCGCGGACCCCGGTCGCGGCGACCGCGGCCAGCAGTTCGAGCTTGGCCGACAACGGAATCGGCGTTTCGATCTGCAGGCCGTCGCGCAGCGCCACCTCGCGGATTTGCACGTGCGTCATACCACCTCCTCGGCCCGTAACTCCTCGAGCTCCGCAGCGGTCTTGCCGAGCAGCCCGATGTAGACGTCGTCGTTGTGCTGGCCCGGGCGGGCGGGCCCGGCGTTGCGCACGCGGCCCGGCGATTCCGACAGCACCGGCACGATGCCCGGCCCCAGGACGTCCCGGCCGAGCCGTTCATCGAAATGTTCGACCAGCATGCCGCGGGCGCGCAGCTGCGGGTCGTTGATCACCTCCGCGACCGTGTTGATCGGCCCGGCGATCACCCCTGCGGCGCTGAGGGTTTCGATGATGTCGCCGGGCTGGCGTTCCGCGGCCCAGGCGCCGATGATCTCGTCGAGTTCATCCTGATTGCGGCCGCGCGCGCCGTGCGTGGCGAACCGGTCGTCGGCGGCCAGCTCCGGGCGCCCCATCGCCTTGCACAGCCGGGCGAAGACGGTGTCCTGGTTGGCGGCGATCACCACCCACGAGCCGTCGGCGCTGCGATAGATGTTGGAAGGCGCGATGCCCTCCAGCCGGGTGCCCGAAGGCCCGCGCACCACACCGCTCAGGTCATAGTCGGGGATGGTGGATTCCTGGACGGCCAAACAGGATTCGGTCAGCGCGACGTCCACCACCTGGCCGCGTCCGGTGATGCTGCGACGGTACAACGCCGCCATCGCCCCTTGCGCGCCGAACATGCCGGCCAGGGTGTCACCCAGCGAGAGTGCCAGCCTGGGCGGCGGGCCGCCCGGGAAACCGTTGAGATAGCGCAGCCCGCTGGCCGCCTCGGCCACCGAGGCATACCCCGCCTTGTGCGCGTCGGGGCCGGTCTGGCCGTAGCCGGACACCCGAACCAGGATGATGCCCGGGTTGCGGGCGCTCAGCACGTCGTAACCCAGGTCCCATTTTTCCAGCGTCCCCGGGCGGAAGTTCTCCACGATGATGTCGGACTTCTCGACGAGGTCGCAGAAGAGTTCGCGGCCACGTGGCCGGCGCAGGTCGAGGGTGATCGCTCTCTTGTTGCGCGCGTGCACCGTCCAGAAGACGTGCTGCCCGTCGAGCTCGGCCTGGCCCCAGGTGCGCAACGGGTCCGGGGCGCCGGGGGGTTCCACCTTGATGACGTCGGCGCCCATGTCGCCGAGTAGCCGCCCGGCGAAGGGGCCCGCGATCAGAGTGCCGAGTTCGAGCACCCGGATGCCGTCCAGCGGCCCCGCCGCCGCGCTCATTCTTTGTCCGCGAAGTCGTGGCGGACCAGCCAGTCGGTGACGATGTCGACGGCAGCGCGCAGCTTGTCGCGCTGATCGGGGCCCGCGTAATAGTGGGTGGCGCCGGGGATTTCGTGCATCTCCTTGTCGTGATGGCCGATCGCGTTGTAGAGCCGCCGGGTGTGGCTGGGCGTGCAGGCGTCGTCGGCGAGGTTGCCGATGACCAGCGCGGGGATTGCGATGTCGGCGCCGCAGGCCACCCCGTCGCCGCGGGCCTCGTCGTAACTCCATTGCGAGAGCCAGCCGCGCAACGTGGAGAAGCGCGCCAACCCGACCGGGCTCATGTTCACCACCTGAGGATCCCCCAGGTAACACGTTCCCGGGGTGCGTTCGTTGGGATCGACGGTCGGGTCCAGCCAACGCGGGTCGGCCATGGTGCCGTGCACGACGAAACAGAACTCCTCGTCCGGACGTCCGGCGGCCCGCAGTTCGGCGAGTTTGTCCTTGACCCACGCGGTGATGCGCCGGTTGCGTTCGATCTGCGCGTTGCGGTAGCGGGCCAGGAATTCCTGGGTGTAGGGCGGCTGGTTCGGGTTGTTCGGGTTGTACAGGTCCAACTCGGGATCGCGCTTGGTGGGGTCGGATTCGTCGAGGATCGACGCGTCGAGCCATTCGGTGAGCGTGCCGTGTCGGCTGATGTGCGCCGCCAACAGCATGATTCCGTCGGCGGCGGGCAGGTCCAGGGCGGTCAGGTCGGGGCCGTCGCCGGACGGGCTCGAGGTGATGGTGGGGTGCTGGGCCTGCTGCTGGTAGAACATCGACAACGAGCCGCCGCCGCTCCAGCCGGCCAGTACCACCTTCTGGTAGCCCAGCCGCTTCTTGGCGTCCTTGATGCACTCGCCGAGATCCTCGACCACCTTCTCCATCAGCAGCGCCGAGTCGGTGCCGCGGAACCTGCTGTTGCAGTAGATGACATGATGGCCGGCCCGGGCCAGCGCGTTGATCATCGGCAGGTAGGCCCCGCCGCCGATCGGGTGCATGAAGACGAGCACGGTGTCCGACGGCTTGTCTATGGGCTTGAGCAGGTAGCTCTCCAGCACGGTGATCTCGGCCAGGCCGCCGTACACGTCGCGGACGGCGGAATTGTTCTGGAAGGCAACGAGATAGGGGATGCGTTCGTATTCGTGGCGGGTCGTCATGCTCAGTGTTGTCCTAGGTCGTGCGCCAGCACCTCGGCCGACGGGGTCAGACGCCGGCGGGTGTCGACGGCGATCACTTGCCAATCGACGCGGGAGTACTCGTCGAACTTGC
>NZ_LZKF01000021.1:0-1634 GCF_001672665.1 Mycobacterium sp. E2238
CGCGGCCGGCGGGTGGCCCGTCGCACCACGACGTCACCGTGGTAATTCCGGTGCGGGACAACCTTTCCGGCGTGCGGCGCTTGGTGAGCTCGCTGCGCGGCCTGCGGGTCATCGTCGTGGACGACGGTTCCTTCCCGCCGATCGAGCCCGACGACTTCGTCGGCGCGCACTGCGACGTCGAAGTGCTGCGGCACACACGCTCCAGGGGACCGGCCGCCGCCCGTAACACCGGGCTGGCCGCCTGCAGCACCGACTACGTCGCGTTTCTGGATTCCGACGTCGCACCGCGGCGCGGCTGGCTGGAGGCGCTGCTCGGGCACTTCTGCGATCCCACCGTCGCCCTGACCGCGCCGCGCATCGTCGGGTTGTCGCAGAGCGAAAATGTGGTGGCCCGCTACGAGGCGGTGCATTCGTCGCTCGACCTCGGCGAGCGCGAAGCGCCGGTGCTGCCCCACAGCCAGGTGTCCTACGTGCCCAGCGCGGCGATCATCTGTCGGTGCTCCGCCCTGCGCAGTGTCGGCGGGTTCGACGAGACCCTGCAATCCGGTGAGGACGTCGACCTGTGTTGGCGGCTCATCGAGGCCGGCGCCCGGCTGCGCTACGAACCCATCGCGGTGGTCGCCCACGACCACCGCACCGAACTGCGGGATTGGCTCGCGCGCAAGGCGTTCTATGGCGGATCGGCCGCCCCGCTGTCGGTTCGCCATCCGGACAAGACGGCCCCGGTGGTGATCTCCGGCTGGGCGCTGATGACCTGGATCCTGGTGGCGTTCGGGACCAGCCTGTCCCAGCTGGCATCCGTCGTCGTCGCCGTCCTGACCGGTCGCCGGATCGCCAGGGCGATGCGTGGCGCCGAGACGTCGATCGCGGACGTGGCGGTGATCGCGACCCGCGGCCTGTGGTCGGCGGCGCTGCAGCTGGCGTCGGCCCTGTGCCGGCACTATTGGCCGGTCGCGCTGCTTGCCGCCACGGTGTCGCGACATTTCCGACGCGTCGTGCTGGTCGCGGCGATCATGGACGGCGTGGTTGACTGGCTGCGACGCCGCGACGCCATCGGCGACGATGCCGAACCGATCGGCCTGCTGACCTATCTGTTGCTCAAGCGGGTCGACGACCTGGCGTACGGCCTCGGGTTGTGGTGGGGCGTGGTGCGGGAGCGCAACCTGCGGGCGCTGAAACCCCAGATTCGCAGCTAGCCGCGACCTTGACCCGCCCTTGAGTAAGGCCGCCTCGCACAGCGACGTGCTGATCGTCGGTGCCGGTAGTGCTGGATCGGTTGTCGCCGAACGCCTTTCTGCCGAGCCGGGTTGCGCGGTGACCGTCCTCGAGGCGGGCCCGGCCCTCGATGATCCGGGATTGCTCGCTCAAACCGCGAACGGATTGCAGCTGCCGATCGGGGTCGGCAGCCCGCTGGTGCGCCGCTATCAGACCAGCCTGACCGATCGGCCCGTGCGCGCGCACGCGCTCGTGCGCGGGGCGACGGTCGGCGGTTCCGGCGCGATCAATGGCGGCTACTTCTGCCGCGGGTTGCCGGGCGACTTCGACCGGTTATCGCTGCCCGGCTGGGCCTGGTCCGACGTCCTCGAGAGCTTCCGCGCCATCGAGACCGACCTGGACTTCAGTGGGCCGGCCCA
>NZ_LZKF01000022.1:0-32512 GCF_001672665.1 Mycobacterium sp. E2238
GCGCAGGCGATGGCGACGCGCTCACCCATGTCGATGCGGTCGGTCACGGCGCCGCCCTCGACGATCCGCTCGAACTGGTGGGCCAGCGTCATCGAGGCCCAGACCGCGCCGTCGGCGTCGAGCGCGATGCCGTCGGGTGGCCCGTCCAGGCCGTCGGCGAAGACGCGGCGCTCGGCCAGCCCGCCATCCGGACCGATCGTGAACGCGGTCAGCCGCCGGCCGACCGACTCGGCGACGATCAGCTTCTGCCGGTCCGGTGTGATCACCATTCCGTTCGGAAAGTCGAGGTCTTCGGCTACGACCACGGCGCTGCCGTCCGGATCGAGCCGGATGATGGCGCCGCAGCTGAAAGCCTGGCAGCCGATGTACGCACGGCCGGCGTCGTCGATGACCATGTCACCGAGGTTGACCGGTGTCAGTTCGGCGAGATCGGCGAGGGTTTCGACCGTTTCACCGTCGTAACGCAACACCTTCCGGTCTTCGGCAGAGACGATCAGGAGCGATCCGTCGGGGCGGAAACCCAGGCCCGACGGGCAGTGCCCGGGCAGCGGCAACGTGGTCAGCGAGCCGCCCATGGTCGAGGTGTGGACCGCCTCGCCCAGCATGTCGGAGAACCACAGCAGGCCTTCGAACCAGCGCGGGCCCTCGCCGAAGCAGAAGCCGTTGGCCAGCGGTTCGGGAATCATCCGCTACTGCCTTTGACCGCATCTTCCGCTTTACAAAACACCGCCAAAGTGTCATGCACCGCGGGTACCGGTGTCAATCTCGTGACCGGGCGGGTTCCCGCGAGACGGCGTCCAGTTCTGCGGATCGATGCCGAAGTCGTAGCGGGTATCTGCAAACTGGGTGAAAGCGGCCTCCAAGGTCCTGGTCTCGGTGCCCGATTACGTTGCCTCCCTGCGTATTTCCTCGGACAGCCGATTCACCGGGCCGCAGTCTTGTTAGCCAAGCTTTACAAATCCTGCTCAAAGTGTCACGCTGAGCCCTGAGCTGCTGGCGCGAGAGGTGGAGTGCGACTTGACCACGGAATCTGAGCAGACCGAGTGGACGGTGCAGGGCCTGCTGGACCTGTTCGACGTGCAGGCAGACGGGCAGGACCGGTTCACCGGCGACACCGGGATCGCCGCCGGCGACGAACGGCAAGTGGTGGAGGGCACCCAGGTGCTCGCCCAGGCGATCGTCGCGGTGGCCAAGCGATTCCCGGACAAGTCGGTGCGCTCGGCGCACGCGGTGTTCTCGCGAGCGGTGACCGTGGGGCCGCCGATCGAGCTCGTCCTCGACGTCGTCGCCGAGGGCCGGTCCACCGCCACCGCGGTGGTCGCCGTGCACCAAAACGGGCGGCGCTGCCTGAGCATCACGGTGCTGGCCGACGTCCCAACCGCCGACGTCATCCGCCACCACCTGCCGCGCCCCGACGTGGCCGCGCCCGGCGACGCCCACCACTCGCCAATGCCGATGGCCGGCCGGGAACTGCGCCTCGTCGACGTCGTCGACGTCAACAGCCCCGACGAGGTCGGGCCGCCGGAGCTCTACGCCTGGCTGCACTACGACCCGATCCCGGAACGGGACGACCTGGCCAAGGCGCTCATCGCCTACTTCACCGGACATCTCGGGATTTCCACCACGATGCGGGCACACTCGGGCATCGGCACCGCCCAGGCGCACCTGACGGTGTCCACCGCACCGATGAGCATCTCCGTCGCGTTCCACGAGCCGGTGCGCTGGAACGGATGGCTGCTGTACACCCACGAAAGCACCCAGGTCGGCGCGGGCATGTCGTATGTGCGCGGCACCGTGCATTCCGAGGAGGGGGAGCTGCTGTGTTCCTTCGCCCAGGAGGCGCTGATCCGCCCGCTGCGCACCACCGACACGGCCATCGATTCCCGCGCACGGTTCTAACGACCGGTCGCTGTCATGCAGTTCACCATCACCCACCCGATGCACAGCCACCCGTACAACCCGGAGCTGGTGAGCGGGGACGGCATCGGGAAGGTGGCCGCGGCCACCGAAGCGGCCGGGATTCACGGGTTCGGGTTCACCGATCATCCCGCGCCGTCGCAGCGCTGGCTGGAAGCCGGCGGGCATGACGCGTTGGATCCCTTTGTCGCGCTGGGTTTCGCGGCGGCCACGACGACCACGCTGCGGCTCATCCCCAACATCGTGGTGCTGCCGTATCGAAACCCGTTCGTGGTGGCCAAGTCTGGCGCCACGCTGGATCTGCTCTCCGGCGGCCGGTTCACCCTGGCGGTCGGTGTGGGTTACCTCAAGCGTGAGTTCGCCGCGCTCGGCGTGAGCTACGACGAGCGGGCCGAGCTGTTCGAGGAAGCGTTGCAGGTGATCCGGGCGGTCTGGACCGGCGACGACATCACCTACGAGGGAAAGCATTTCAGCGCCCGCGGGATCACCGCGCACCCTCGGCCCGTCAGCGACCCGCATCCGCCGATCTGGATCGGCGGCAACACGTCGTCGGCGCGCCAGCGTGTGGCGCAGTACGGTAACGGCTGGTGTCCCTTCCCCGCCCCACCGCAACTGGCCCAGACGGCGGGCACCTCCGTCATCGACTCGGTGGCGCGCCTCACCGACGGCATCGACGACCTGCGGCGCCGGTGCGATGCCGCCGGCAGGGACTGGTCGACGATCGACATCACCTTCACCAACTTCGAGGGCGGCAGCCCCGCCGACGACGAATTCAACGCCGACGCCTATGTTGACGGCCTGGAGAAGCTGGCGAAGCTGGGCGTGACGTGGGTCAGCGTCCATCTCCCCGGCGACAGCATGGCGCACGCGCTCGAAACTCTCGACCGGTTCCGTACCCTCGTGATCGACGCGGCCTGATGGACTTCTCCCGCGTCGAACTCTCGCCCGAGGACCAGGCCTTCCGCGACGAGACTCGCGCGCTCATCGCCAAGCTCGTGACGGACGAAGTGCTCCACCGGCAGGTCGAATTCGGCGAAAACTTCGACGAGCACGTGCATCTGGCGCTGGGTGAGGCCGGCTACCTCGCATCGGATTGGAAGCTGGAGTCCGAGGGGGGATTCAACCCGGTCCGTCGGCGCATCTTCCAACTCGAGATCGCCCGGGCCCATACGCCTTGGTATCACTGGGGCACGACGTCCGTCGTCGCCCGGCTGGTGCGGCAATTCGGGGCGCCGGAGCTCGCCGACAAGGTGGTGCCCGGTGTGCTGTCCGGCGAGATCCGGCTTTGTCTGGGCTACACCGAGCCCGAGGGCGGCTCTGACGTCGCCACCTGCAAGACGCGCGCGGTGCGGGATGGGGGCGCGTGGATCATCAACGGCGCCAAGATGTTCACGTCGAACGCGCAGAACGCCAGGTACGTCTTTCTGCTCACCAACACCGACCCTCAGGGCGCGAAACACCGCAACCTGACCATGTTTCTGGTGCCCCTGGACTCGCCGGGCGTCGAAATCCAGGGCATCCGCACCCTGGACGGTGACCGCACCAACATCGTCTACTACAGCGACGTCCGCGTCGACGACCTCTACCGCATCGGTGAAGTCAACGGCGGCTGGACGGTGATGCGCGCGGCGCTCGACTCCGAGCATGGCATCGTGGACCCGGAAGACCATGGCCTGCAATACATTGCCGCGATGGCGGCGCACGGCGACCTGATGGCCGAAGTGGTCGACGCGGTCGCGGCCGTCGTCGCTGACCCCGGCCCCGACGGGCGGCGGCCGTTGGACGACGACTCCGTGAAATACCGGCTCGGCCGCAGCGCCGCCCGGATGGAGGCCGCGCTGTCGACGCCGGGGATGTTCGGGCGGGTCGCGGTCGCACAGACGATGCGCGACATCACCCCGGATCTGATGGACATTCTGGGGCCCGCGTCGGCGCTGCCCACCGAAACTAAAGGCTCCGCCACTGACGGTGCCGCAGAACACCTTTACCGGCTCGCGCTGCCGCTGGGGATCTACGGCGGAACCCTGGAAGTGTTCCGCAACATGATCGCCCAGCACCAGCTCAAGCTGGGCCGCCCGAGCTACGGCGGATAGCTTCCTCGCGTTCCGGCGCGCCAAGCCTCTCCGAGGGCGCTACCTTTTCACCGAGTACCGGTCGCAGAGAGGTAGGCCCGCAGTGGTTGTTCTCGTGGCCCTGGGCTCGTTCATCACCACATTGCTGGGTGGCTACGCGGCGCTGCGGATCGGCTCCTACCGCTACCTGGTGCTGGGCCTGGCCGCCGGTCTGATGCTCGGCGCGGTGGCCTTCGACCTGCTGCCGGAAGCGATGAGCCAGACGCCATGGAGCCTGTTCGGCATACCCGCTCCACTGGTGGCCTTCGTTCTCGGCTTCCTGGTGCTGCATGTCATCGAACACACCGTCGGCATCCATCGCGGTCATGGGCCGAACGATTCGGGTGATCCGGATGCGCCCGGCGTCGGGATCCTCGCCGCTTCGGGGCTGATCGGCCACAGCCTCATGGACGGATTCGCCATCGGGGCCGCCTTTCAAGCCGGGGCCGCGGCGGGCGTCGTCGTGGCGGTGGCGGTGATCGGCCACGATTTCGCGGACGGCTTCAACACCTACACCATCACATCGCTGTACGGAAACGACCGTCGACGGGCGCTGACACTGCTGGCCGCCGACGCGGTCGCCCCGGTCGCCGGCGCGGCGCTCACCCTGGCCGTGACAATCCCCCATCGCGTGCTCGAGCTGTATCTCGGATTCTTCGCCGGTTTCCTGATGTACCTCGCCAGCGCCGACATCCTGCCGAGGGCGCACGCGGGACCTCGCACCGCGGTGACCCTGGGATGCACCCTGGGCGGGGTGCTGTTCATGCTGGCGATCGTCGGCCTGGCGAGCTGAGCTTACTTCGCTCCAAAGGCACTCGGCTCCAATCTATTTCGAGCCCAGGCGGCTGCCTCGGCGATGACTGCCGCCGTGTCAAACCCCGACGGGAGTCGTACGTGCGTTGATGAGGGTGGGTCGCTGCCGGTCGGCGACGCCGCTTCTCAGCAACTCGATGACCTCGTCCGTGGTGTGCGCCTCATGGGCGTCGACTCCATAGCTGGCCGCTGTTGCCACGACATTGAGCCCCGGTAGATCGAGCCCGGGCACCCCTGGCGTCTTTTCCCATCCGCCGAATTCTTTGACCACACCGTATTCCGCGTTGGAAGCCACCACGATGGTCACGGGGATCTGGTACTGCGCCGCGGTCCACAACGCGGTAATCGCGTAATGCATCGAACCGTCCCCCATCAGCGCGACGACGGGACGGTCGGGGGCCGCGAGTTGAGCACCGACGGCCGCGGGCAGTCCGAAACCCAGTCCGCCGCCGGCCGCCGAAAGATGCGAGAACGGATGACCGGGTCGAATGCTGTTCGTAATGGCGACCTCGTTGCTGCCCGCCTCGCTGACCCACAACGTCTCCGTCGGCGCGCCCCGGCCGACGGCCGTCCATAGCGCTTCGGGGCGCAGCGGCGTCTGTGAATTGTCCAGGTCCGGGATCGGCGCGCGCGCCGCGGGTGCCGGCCGTTGGGTGGGCTTGGTTGCCGCGAGCAGTGCGGCGGCCGCGCTGGCAACGTCGGCGACGATCGCGTCCCCGGCGGGGGCGCGCGCGGCCTCGTCAGGGTCGTTGGTGATGTGAATCAGGCTCGCACCCTTGGGGAGATACGGTCCCGGCACCAACGGGTAGTACCGGAAAACGGGTGCCCCGATCACTAGAAGTAGGTCGTGTCCGGTCAGCATCTCAGAGATCCAGCCCGCGCCGGGCGGCAAAATGCCTTGATACAGCGGGTGATTCTCCGGAAATCCGCTCCACCCCGTTAGTGGCGCCGTCCAGACGGCCGATTGGGTGCGCTCCGCCAACGCGATCACCGCGTCCCACGCGCCATAACGCTCGACGTCGCCGCCCACAATTAGCGCCGGCGATTTCGCGGAGTCCAGTCGGGCGCCGATCTGCTCGGCGAGTTGGGGGGAAAAGCCCGCAGTGTGAGTCACCGAGCGGTCCCGCACGGCAGCAACATCGGTGGCCTGGCCGTCGTCGAATTGGACCGGCATGTCATCCATCGGCAGCGAGACGAACACCGGACCCATCGGCGGGGTGGTAGCCAGATGGATGGCGCGGGCCAGCACGGCGGGAGCCTCACTGGCGATCGCGGGTTCGGCCGCCCACTTCACGAAGGGCTTTGGCACCAAAGCGGGCTCTATGTTGGTCAGCAGACAGTATTGGTTCTGCATCGTGCGGCGCTGATTTCCGGCGGTCACGATCAGCGGAGTCTTGTTGATGAAAGCGTTGTAGAGCTGGCCCTGGGCGTTACCCATGCCGGGGGCGGTATGCAGGTTGACAAATGCGGGTCGTCCGGTGATTTGTGCGTATGCGTCGGCCATCCCGACCGGCACCATCTCCTGGAGCCCCAGCACATAGCGGAAGTCTTCTGGGAAGTCCTGCAGCAGAGCCAATTCCGACGAGCCCGGATTGCCAAAGATGGTGGTCAAGTTGTGTGCGCGCAGCAGGTCGAGAATCGCCTCACGAACGGTGGTCATGCTGCCGCCTCCAAGCTGCACGAATGAGGGATGGGCTGGTACGCCCGGCTCACCTCGATGATGACTCGCCGCGACCCAACGCAGAATCCTCAAGACCTGGTAGTCCGCGTGCGATCGACGACCGTGCCCGCCGCAAATTCAGCGGACCGGATTGGCATCCGCACAAAGGGCGTCCCTGACCCACAGCCGATAAGCTTTCGGACATGATTTACGCCCGAAGCCGGGGCGGGCGCGAAGTCATTAAGTCCGGTCTTGTCGCCCCGCCGACCGGCCGCACTGACCTGCGGCCACCGCTTCGTCGGCGAGTGCACTGATGCACCCCTCGGAGCGGATCTCAATGCTGGGGCAAATCGGTGCCCTACCGTCCGCGCTGCGCGGCGAGATGATGTTCACGTCCAAGTGCGGCAGCGACGCCGCTACCGCGTTGACTGCGCTGGCCCAGGAATGCGCGCCGCACGATGCGCAGGCCGCGCGCGAACTGTATCTCGAGGCGCTATCGGCGGTCCTGTTCGCGGGCCGTCTCGCCGGCAGCGGTGCCGTGTTGGAAGTGGCGAGGGCCGCCGGGGCAGCCCCCGCGGCACGGCGACCGCAGAGCCCGGCAGACCTCCTACTGGATGGGTTGACGGCCCTGGTCGTCTCCGGTCCCCGAGCGGGCCTCGGGCTGGTTCGAAGCGCGTTGGCCGGATTCTGTGCCGCCGAGGGGCCAAGCGTCGAGGGCGGGACGCGTTGGCTCTGGCTTGCCTGCCACGGCGCCATCAACGCTTGGGACGATCGCGCGTGGCTACACTTGCCGGCTCGACAAGTCGGGCTCGCCCGTGCGGCGGAAGACCAACGCGTGTTGCCCGTGGCGTTGCACTCGCTGGCAGCGGCGCTGACTTGGAGTGGAAATTTCGCCGCCGCCCGCCAGCTGATCACCGAGGCCGACTCGATCACGGCGTCGACGGCTACGACGGTCTTTCCCTACGCGGCACTTCCGCTTGCGGCCTGGCAAGGCGACCAAACCGAAACTGCACGATTGGCGCAGGCAGGGAAACACTATGCGCTAGCCCGTGGTGAGGGAATGGGTTTGGCGTCAATCGAACTGGCGACCGCGCTCCTGTACAACGGGTTGGGCCACTATGAGCAGGCCTTCGTGGCGGCCCGACAAGGGTGTGGGCACGCAGAAGAACTGTGGACGACGTTCTTGCTACCCGAGTTGATAGAGGCGGCAACTCGTTGCGGGCAAACCGGCGACGCGCGTGATGCTCTCGCCTGTCTTGAAGAGAGCGCGCAGGCTGCTGGAACAGATTGGGCCCTGGGAACTTACGCGTGCTCGCGGGCACTCGTGAGCAGCGGCGGGTCCGCGGAACGGTTCTACCGCGAGGCGATCGAGCGGATGGACCGCACAAAGCTGCGCCCGGCCGCCGCGCGTGCACGACTTGTCTACGGCGAGTGGCTGCGTCGAGAACGACGGCCGCTCGACGCCCGAACCCAGCTCCGGCCCGCTTATGAAATGTTCACGACCAACGGAATGGAAGCTTTTGCCAGGCGCGCGCGGCTTGAGCTTGAAGCCACCGGCGTGCGAATTCGCGAAAAGGCCGACACCCGAAACGGTTCGGGTCTAACCCCGCGTGAGGCGCAGATCGCCGCGCTGGCCGCCGGCGGGGCCACGAATTCGGAGATCGGCGCCCAGTTGTTCATCAGTCCGAACACCGTCGCGTACCACTTGCGCAAGGTATTCATCAAACTGAACGTGACCGCACGGCGGCAGCTCGCGGTCGAGAAGATCAATCAATTACCGCCCGTCACCGACTGGTGATTGGCCGCCATGGGCGGCGAGACGCCAACGGGATTCAACAGTCAATAGCGCGTCACGGGATGGACTTTGGCGATTGCTCAAGTCGGCCGGCGAGTACCGCGACTCCATCACCGGTCAAATGCCCTAGCGCCCAGGGCCGGCCGGCCAGCACTGAGGCAAGGTGGCCGGCTTCACCGGTGACCGTTGGTCCATCATTGGGGTGTGACCAGGTGGTGTCGGTAGCGATGAGGTTCAGGCCTCGTGCGCGTTTCGAGGCTGGGACGAACGGGTTCGGGATTGCTACCTCGGTTTCGAGAACGGCAGCGAGTATTGCCCGGGGAATCGCGGAGTCTGCGCCGATCGAGTAGGTGATGTCCAGTTCATGGATGACGTGATCACCGAGGAGCAGTCGCCTGGGAAAGACGCGACCGATGCCTCGTGCAAGCTGTGTCAATGCCGCAAGGTCATCGATCAGCGTGTGCGGGTCCTGTTGTGCCGCCAACGCGCGGGCCATTGAGGAGTTGGTGCGGTCGAATGAACCCCGGTGCCGCAACATCGCGGCCGCGATCGACGGCAGCGTGGCTGAGTAGCCGACGACGAGGTGGGCCAGGACTTCGTGGTTGCTCCAGTCTGTGCACAGGCTGGGCTGCGACCACTGGTCTGCGGTGAGAGTACTGAGAAATCCGACGAGCCGAGCGTCGTTGTCCTGCAGGGTATTAACTGCTTTGGACATTCAGGTGCTCCTGAAGGAATTGGGTTTGATCGGCGAGCAGTTCCCCTAGTAAGGGCGGGTGATAAATCTGGAAGTGATCCCCGTCGTAGTGCCGCACGACGCCGGACGGCGCGCGGTGTCCCACGTCCGCGGCATGGCGCGGGTTCATGAGGGTCTCTCGTGTGGAGACACATACCAGCAGTGGAGCCGTAATCCTCGCGGCGCCGTGTTTGGCGCTGGTCATGCCGATCCCGATGACGTCGGCGGCGGCGATGCGGTTGTCGAAGGTCGTGCCGGCGGGCACGGTGGAGTACCAGCCGGCGAGAGCGCCGGGGATGGTGACTGCAGAGAGGCTGCCCGGTTCGCCGACGATGGGGACATATCGTGGGGCGGCGCCCCGCATCCGTCGAAGCACATCGTCGAGGATCGCCGGTGTCGCGCGGAGAGCGGGCCGCCAGCCGCCGCGGGCCAGTGTTGCCGGTCCATGGACGATCGGGCACTGCACGACCACGGCAGCAAGATCGCGCCGGGCTGCGGCTTGCCGCAGCACATGCATCGCGCCGAGGCTGGTGCCCCACAAGCCGATTCGTTGGGAGTCGATGCTGTCGTGGTGATGTAGATAGTCCAGCGCAGCGCCGACGTCCTGTTGGTGTCGGCGCATGCTGAAGCGTTGCCGTGGTGAACCGTCCGAAGCGCCGGTGTGCCGGTAGTCGAAGGCCAGTGTCGCCACGCCGGCATCGGCGAAGTGTTGCTCGTATTGCGACATCAGCATGCCGTGCGTGGCGCCGAGGCCGTGGCAGAGCACAACCCCCGGATGGGGGCCGGCGCCGCGCGGCAGGGTCAGCCAGCCCGTGCACCGAACGCCTTGCGAAGTAAATGACACCGTGGTGGTGGCGATGTTAGTGCTCATGAAAATTCCCTGGATCGTATACGTACGTTGTACGTATACGGTCTACGTTAGGTACGCTGTACGTGTCAAGGGGTCCCAAGCGGGAGGTGAGCTATCCGGGCACGATTCACCGTCTCTGAAGTGCGCGCACACGCAATGGGGATCGTCGATCGCGACGGGCTGAGCGCGCTGAACATGCGCTCGCTGGCAACCGCCCTGGGTACCGGGCCGATGACGCTCTACAACTACGTCAAAGATCGAGAGGAACTCGAGGCTCTGGTCGCCGAAGCGGTGCTGGCCGACGTGAAACTACCTGCACCGTCCGACGATTGGCTTGCTGATGTGAAATCCATCGCGATCGCCGTATGGGAATCAATGCGCCGTCACCGTAACGCTGTCCCGCTGGTCTTGACCCGCCGCACCGTCTCGAACGAGAGCTTTGCGCCCGCAGAACAGCTCGTCGCGGCACTGGTCCGTGGCGGACTTGCCGACCACGATCTGTTGGCCGCCTTTCGTGGGGTGCTCAGCCTGATCATGGGGGCCGCGCAGGTGGAGTTGGCCGGCCCCGCGGCGGTGGGCGCTCAAGAGCAGGCCAACATCGATGCCGCCGGCCGCATCGGACGCCTGGCGGGCGCCGACCACCCCCACCTGGCAGCCCTCGCATCCACCAGCCAACAATCATCGATGGCCGCGGACTTCGACCGCGCCCTCGACATGCTGCTGGCCGGTATCCAGGCCCGCGCGGATGCGTCTCGAACGACGCGGAACGGTCGACGCACCCCGAAATGTTGAGCTGCGACGTCTAGCTACGGCGGCTGACCGGCAGCTCCGCGATCACGTCGGCGCGGGCGAGGTCGAAGCTGAAGAACCCTTCGATGGGCAGGCTTTCCGGCGGCGGATCGGCGTAACTCCACGCGATGTCGTCGACATTGCCCGCGGACCAATATGTCGCGAAACCCTTGTAGTTGCAGTAGCTCACCGTCTCCGAACGGTGTAGCAGGTCGGTGCGCACGTGCCGCGGATCGACGTAAAGCCTTGGCTCCAAGGAGGTCTCGAATAGGATCACGGTGTCGTCGGTATCCACCAGCACCGTGCCGGCGACCGAAACCCGCAGGCGGCGCTTGGTGGGACGGCAGTCGACTCGGTGGTAGGGATTCGGCGGGTAGTGCACGAGTTCTCGTCCCTCTTCGAGCCAGGTGTCGACGGCGTCCCAGGGCACGTGGACGAAGCCCGGCGCCTCGGGCTCGGGTTCGGTGGGCAGGTCACCGACCTCGTCTGCCCGAAAGACGTAGCTGAGCGGCTGGCCCCGCCGGTGCACCTGCAGCGCCCCTTCGGTGTCGATCACCAGCCGCCCATCCTGGATCGCTTGCACGCGGCGCGGATGAGGCTCGATGAAGACGACGTCGGCGGGCAGCGGCGGCGAGAATCGCCCGGCCGGGTCACTGCTGAGCGGACCACGTCCGGCTACCAGGCTCATGGCGCTCCTTCCGTCGCACGCAAACGCCACCCGACGTCACGCTAGCGTGGCACTCACCATGCAGCGCCACGCTGGCGTGACATTCGAAGAGTGCAGAGTAGGAACGTAGCCATGGCGGGACCAATGGAGGGCGTCACGGTCGTCGAGCTCGGGGTATGGGTGGCCGGCCCGGCCACCGGCGGCATCCTGGCCGACTGGGGGGCCGACGTCATCAAGATCGAACCGCCCAGCGGCGACCCGGGGCGCCTGTTCGGCAGGATGCTGGGCTGCGACCTCGGGGTCAACCCGCCTTTCGAGATGGACAACCGCTCCAAGCGCAGCGTCGTGTTGAACCTCGCGGAGGCGGCGGACCTCGACACCGCGTTCGAATTGCTCGCCGGCGCCGACGTTTTCGTGACCAACGTGCGGCCCGGCGCGCTGCAACGCCTGGGGCTCGACTTCGAATCGGTGTCCGCCCGCAACCCGCGCCTGGTGTATGGGCTGATCACCGGATACGGCGAGACCGGACCCGATGCGGACCGGGCCGCCTACGACGTGGCCGCGTTCTGGTCGCGCGCCGGGGTGGCGCATCTGCTCACCCGGCCCGGCGACACGCCGCCGTTTCAGCGCGGTGGCATGGGCGATCATTCGGCCGGCATGACGCTGGCGGCCGCCATCTGCGCGGCGCTGGTTGCCCGCGCCCGCACCGGGACCGGCCAGCTGGTGAGCACCTCGTTGTATCGGCAGGGCGCCTACACCGTGAGCTTCGACCTGAACACCTACCTGCTCACGGGCCAACCGATCGCGATCGGGCAACGCGAGTCGATGGGTAATCCCTGCATGAACAACTACGCCACCGCCGATGGGCGGCGATTCTGGATCGTCGGGCTCGAAGGCGATCGGCACTGGCCCCCGCTGTGCCGCGCCGTCGGCCACCCGGAGTGGCTAGACGATCCCCGCTTCGCCGACGCCTACGCGCGCTTCGTCAACGCGGCGGAACTGATCGCCGAGCTGGACGCCATCTTCGCCACCCGCACCCTCGACGAATGGGCGCAGGCCTTTGCGGCCGAACCCGATTTCTTCTGGTCGCCGGTGAACAGCCTCGAAGACGTCGTCGCCGACGAGCAGTTTCACGCGGCGGGCGGCATCGTCGACGTGCCCGACGGGGAATCGAGCGTCCCGATGGTGGCCACACCGGCCGATTTCCACGGCACACCCTGGGCACCGCGTTCTGCGGCACCGGAACTCGGGCAGCACACCGAGGAAGTGCTCGCCGAACTCAAGGCGCGCCGCGGTTCGTGACCACCGGTCGCACCTTTACAAATTTTCTGTCAAGTGTCACGCTGTCCGGTGAGTCGTCTCAGGCGGCCCAGCCCAGGACAAGCGTTGCGGTAAACGCCAATGCACGGATTCGGTGCGGCGGTGAGGAACGGATTGAATGGTCACGTCAACGTTCGACATCAGGGAAGGCAGCCGGGTCTACGCCGCCCGGGCGAGCCGTGCCGACCGGGACTGTCTGCGCTATCGGCTCGACGTCATTGCGGCGAGCGCGCTGGACGTCGTCGAATCGGCCGGAGGTTGGCTCTACGACCGCGCGATGGCCGGCTGGCAGGTGACGGTGCTGCTGCCGAATGACGGCGACGCGCGCGCCCTGCGGATCCTCGGCGTGCAGGCGCGGAATCTCGAGGAGTGGCTGGCCTCGACGGCGCCCGGCTCGACGAGCGAGAGCCTGGCGGTGAGCGCCGAGGCGTTCACCGCGGATGCGCGTGTGCGCGCCAAGGTGCTCACGTCGCTGGACGACCGGTTGACCGAAGTCGCGCTGTGGGGCCAGGCGCCTTCCGGGTGGCCCTCACGAGTGGACCGCGGGGTGGCCAGGGCGCAGTACGCGCTCAGCGCGGCCGCGCGAAGGTTCAAGGGCCACGCGCTGGCGGCGGCCGGGAGTGCTTGTCACGCCGTGTATTCCACGGAGACATTGCTCTGCGATTTGGCGACCTGTGGGCGCGGCGACTCGGGCCTGGTCCGGCTCGACCGATGAAGAAGTACTACCGCCACACGCTGCTCTATCTGCACGAGACCATCTCGCTCGGCTCCGGCCGAAGCGACCGCTTCACCGAGGTGTTCTCCGACACCTACCTTCCGATGATGGAAGAGACCGGTGCCCGGCTGTTCGCGATCTGGGAGACCACGCCCTACAACGGCCACTGGCCGCAGGTGACGATCATCTGGGAGATCGACGGGTTCGCCGACTATGCGCGGATCGGGGCCGCCCAGGCCCGCGGCGGCAGTCACGAGGCCGCCGCCGGTAAATGGTCCGCCTTTCTGGCCGACATCGGCGCCGCGGGGGAGGGGCGAATCATGTACCCCGGCCCCAGCAACAGGACCCTTGCCCAATTGCGCGAAGCCAATTTCGCTGCGCCGCTGGTGATCCAGGAGATCATGCAAACCAAGCCGGGGCGCCAAGACGACTACATCCGCGAACTCGAGCGGCTCTACGTCCCATGGTCGGAACGCACCGGCAAGCGCTGGCTGGGCTCGTTCACCACGACCTTCCGCTACAACGAGGTGATCCACTACTGGGCGCTGGACGGCGGCTGGGAATGCTTCGCCAACCACTACCCCTCGTGGAAGGAGAGCCCACCCGCCGAGATCGTCACCTGGATGAGCGTGGCGCCCGCCCTGCGCGACGGCTGGGAGGATTCGATCCTGCAGGCTCTACCGCCGTCGCCGCTGCAGTGATGCGGCAGCAAGAGGCCGCGCCCTTCGCCTACGACCCCTTCGACGCGCAGGTGATGGCGAACCCCCTGCCTTACTACCGAATCCTGCGGGACCATCATCCGGTGTACTACATGCCGCAGTGGGACACCTTCGCGCTGTCCCGCTTCGAGGACATCTGGCAGGTGCTGGAAGTCAACGACGGGACGTTCGTCGCCTCGGAGGGGACACTGCCCGCGGCATCGGTTCTGGCCACGCACAACACCGGCCCGGTGGACGACCCGCCGCTGCACCCGTTGCCGTTTCACGCGGTGTTCGACACGGATCTGTACGCGGAGATCCGGCGCGCGCACTCCCAGCCGCTGCGGCCCAGGGCCGTCACCGGCTGGGAGGCCAGAATCCGCGAGCTGGCCAACGAACGCCTCGATGAGCTGCTGCCCCGCGGTTCCTTCGACCTGACCCAGGACTACGGCGGCATTGTCGTGGCATCCGTCGTATGCGAATTGCTGGGCATCTCAACCGATCTCGCGCCCGAGGTGCTGGCCGCGGTCAACGCGGGCAGCCTCGCCGAGCCGGGTGTCGGGGTGGACACCGCCGAAGCGCGGCCGAACTACTTCCAGTACCTGCTGCCGGTGGTGCAGCGCCGCCGCGGCGACCGGTCCGGAAGGCCGCTCGGCGTCGTGGACGGCCTGCTCGGCTACCGCCTGCCCGACGGCAGCCCGCTCGACGACGTCGAAGTCGCGACCCAGATGCTGTGCATCTTCATCGGAGGCACCGAGACGGTGCCCAAGATCGTCGCCCACGGCCTGTGGGAGCTCAACCAGCGACCCGACCAACTCGCCGCGGTCCGCGCCGACCCCAGAAACAACGTGCCGGTCGCGCGCGAGGAGATGATCCGGTTCTGTGCGCCGGCGCAGTGGTTCGCCCGAACCGCGCGACGACCCTTCACCATTCACGGCCAGACCATCCGGCCCGGACAGCGCGTCATCACCCTGCTCGCCTCGGCCAACCGCGACGAGCGGGAATACCCCGAGCCCGACCAATTCGTCTGGGACAGGCCGATCCGCCGATCGCTGGCCTTCGGCCGCGGTCAGCATTTCTGCATCGGCTACCACCTGGCCAGGCTGGAAGTCGATGTGCTGGTGCAGGAATGGCTGCGTCGGGTGCCCGACTACGCGATCCAGGCCGAGGCCGCCAAGCGGCTGCCCTCCAGCTTTCAATGGGGATGGAACAACATCCCGGTGGAGGTCTGACGTGTGGTCCTACCGGATCGTCGCCCCCTACCTGTTCGAGCGGACAACGCTTCCAGAGAAGACGCCCGAGCGCCTCGCCGAGGGCCAGGTGTTGTTGCGGTTCATGGCCGCCGGTGTCTGCGGCAGCGATCTGCCGGCCTTCCGCGGTGCCCGCGGCCGCCTTCCGGGTGACGACGGGGCCAGTGCGGCCGAAAAGGACGGCTTTCCCATCCACGAAGTCGCCGGCGAGGTGATCGCCAGCCGACACCCCGAGCACCGTCCCGGCGACTGCGTGGTCGGCTGGGCGTCCGGGTTCGACGGCATGATGGAACGCGTGGTCAGCAACGGCGACGGCTTGGCGCCGTACGATCCGGCGCTGACCCCGGCGCAGGCGGTCGGCCTGCAACCGCTGGCGTGCGTCCTCTACGCCTGCGAGCAGCTGCCGGATCTCGCCGGCAAGCATGTGGCGATCATCGGCCAGGGGTCCATCGGCCTGCTGTTCTCCTACGTTGCGAAGGCGGCCGGTGCGCGGCGCGTCACCGGAGTCGACCCCGTCGATCGGTCAAGTCTGGCAACCGCATTCGGTGTCGACGAGCCGGTGCGTGCCACCAGCGACCGCTGGGCGAGCCGGCTTGCGGCCGGTGACCGCGCCGACATCGTCATCGAGGCCGTGGGTCACCAGGTCGCCACACTGGGCCACGCCGTCGACGCGACCGCGCCCGGCGGCACCATCTTCTACTTCGGCGTCGCCGACGACGACGCCTACCCAATCAACATGCGCGCCATGCTGCGCAACAACCTGACGCTGAAATCCGGTGTGACACTTGACCGGCGGCGGATGCTGGAACTCGCGGGCAAGTTCGCCGCCGAACATCCCGAGCTGCTCGCCACCTACCTGACTCACACGTTCGGCATCGACGACGTCCAGGGTGCGTTCGAGTTGGCCTGCCGCCCGGTTCCCGAGCGCGTCAAGATCGCGATCGGACAGTGAGCGTGCCGGGCAGTTCACAGAGCGCGTTACAGCGCGCCCTGAACCGCGGCGGGCCGATATGGGGCGGCTGGATCACCGGGCCGACGCTGCTCGGCCCGGAGGAATTCGCCGGTGCGGGTTACGACTACGTGGGTTTCGACGCCCAGCACGGCTACCTCGACGACGCCGACATCGCCGGGATGCTGCGCCGGACCGAGCACCTGCCCGTCGGCACCGTGGTGCGGCTGCCCAACGCCGACGCGGCCCCGATCGGCCGCGTGCTGGACGCCGGCGCCGACGCGGTGGTCATCGCCATGATCGAATCGGCGGACCAGGCCGCCGCGGCGGTGGCCGCCACCCGCTACCAGCCCGCGGGCATCCGCAGCTTCGGTCCGCTGCGCGCCGGCCTGGGCCGCGACACCGCCGCGCTGGAGTCCCGGGTGAGCGTGTTCGCGATGATCGAGACGGCCGCGGCGCTGTCCGGACTGGACGACATCTGCGCCGTCGACGGGCTCGCCGGGCTGTACGTCGGCCCCGCCGATCTGGCGCTTTCACTGGGCGTGGACGTGGTTGGCGCGACGAAAGATTCGGCCGTCCTGGATGCCATCGTGCGAATCCACCGCGCGGCCACCGCCGCCGGGTTGGTGACCGGCATCCACGCCGGGGACGGCACGACGGGCCGCGCCATGGCGAAGCTGGGGCTGTCGATGATCACCCTGACGGCCGAATCGCACGCGCTGCGCCGGGGAGCCGCGGAGCACCTGCGCGAGGCGAAGCATGACGGATGACCGGGCCGCGGTCCGTGAGCTCATCGTCGACTACGCCCTCGCGCTCGACGCGGGAGACGTCGACGGCTGTCTGGCGTTGTTCGCCGCGGACGCCGAATTCCTGGTCTACGGACGGGTTTTCGCCGGCCACGACGGCATCGGGAAGATGTTCCGGGACGCCCCGCGGGGGCTGCACCTGACCGGGGTCAACCGGATCCACGTGGACGGCGACACCGCGACGGCGCGGTCGCAGGTGCTGTTCGTCCGCGCGGGTGACCTGCACCTGCGCCCCGCCCTCTACGACGACGAACTGATCCGCAACGATGGGCGGTGGCGTTTCCGGCGCCGGCGCTGCCAGTTCGTCACCAGCCGCGGCCTGTCCGACTCCCCCGAGGTCACCTCATCATGAATCAACGCGTCGCATTGGTGACCGGTGCCGCCGGCGGCCAGGGCTGGGCGATCGCCAAACGGCTACGCAGGGAAAGGTATTCGGTCGCCGCATGCGATCGGCGGGCCAGCGAGCTGACCGCCCTGGTCGACGAATCGGGAGACGACGGGATGGTTGCGATCGAACTCGACGTCACCTCCGAATCGCTGTGGGAGTCGGCCGTGCATACCGTGATCGGCCGATTCGGGGCGCTGACCACGCTGGTGAACAACGCCGGCGTGCTGCATCGCGCCTCGCTGGCCGACGAGACCGCCGACGGGTTCGAGAATTCCTGGCGGGTCAATTGTTTCGGCGCTTTCCTCGGCATTCATGCGACGCTGGAGCACCTGCGCGCGGCGCAGAACGCCGCCATCGTCAACATCTGCAGCACCGGAGCCATCCGCCCCTTCCCGCACCACGCCGCGTACGGTTCGGCGAAGTGGGGGCTTCGCGGCCTGACCCAGAACGCCGCCGCCGAACTGGCCCCCTTCGGCATCCGGGTCAACGCCGTGTTCCCCGGTCCCATCGCCACGCCGATGCTCGATGACGCGACCCAACTGCGGCTCGCCGCGTCGTCGGCCTTCGGGCGAATCGGCCAGCCGCGTGAGATTGCCGACGCCGTCGCGTTCCTGGCCTCCGAGGAGGCGTCGTTCATCACCGGTTCCGAACTCGTCGTCGACGGTGGACAATGCGTGCAGATCCGATGACCTGGCGGGGCCCGGCCGCGACGGGCACGGGACCTTCGCCTCTACTCTGAGCGTCCGGGGCATCGGCAGAATGTGCTGCCATGAAGATCACCGGCCTCGAGGTGGTGCCGTTCGAAACGTTCGTCGATCGAATCTCGTTCGGCCAGCTGATGACCGATTACCGCGTGGTGCAGACCGTGACCAAGGTGGTCACCGACGAGGGGATCGAGGGCTATTACTTCGGCGGTCACTTCCACGGTGACCAGGACGGCCTGCTCCCCGGGGATCAGGCGCTGATCACCCAATTCCTGAGCCCACTGCTCGCCGGCCAGAACCCGTTCGACAGGGCCGAGATCTGGCGGCAACTGTGGGCGGCGAAGCTGCCCGAAAACGTCTGCAGCGTCATCGATCTGGCCCTGTGGGATCTGGCCGGCCGGGTCACCGGGTTGCCGGTACACAAACTGCTCGGCGGGGCGCGGGACCGGGTGAAGGCATATGCCAGCAGTTTCAACAACCTCGGATCACCCGACGAGTACGCCGCCCACGCCGTCGAATGCAAGCGTCAAGGCTACGGCGCCTACAAGATTCACCCGTATCACTACTGGAATCCCGCGACAGGTCAATTCGCCCTGCCGCGGCCGTCCTACGTGGATTGGGACATCAGGGTGTGCCGCGAGGTTCGGGCGGCGGTGGGTGACGAGATGGTGCTGATGTTCGATCCCTGGGGCACCTACCACACCCATGAGGACGCGCTGCGGGTCGGCCGCGAGCTGCAGCGACTGGGCTTCTACTGGTACGAGCACCCGATCCCGGAGTACCGGGTTGAGGCCTACCGGCGACTCGGCGACGAACTGGACATCCCCATCTGCTCCCCCGAGATCGCCGAGGGCGGCATCTACACCCGGGCGGATTGGATCCTGCGCCATGCCTCCGACATCAGCCGCATCGATGTATTGCGCGGAGGCATTACCGGTGTGATGAAGTTGGCGGGGATGTGCGAGGCGGTCGGCATGCGGTGCGAGCTGCATATGAGCGGCTTCGGCAACCTGCAGGTGCTCGGTGCCACCAGCGAAGACGTCTGCGAGTACTACGAGCGCGGCCTGCTCGGGCCCGGGGTTCGCTACGACGCCGCGCCGCCGTATCTGAAGTCGCCCTGCGATCCGCTCACCCCCGACGGGTTCGTCGAGATACCGTCGGCACCCGGACTGGGTTACGAAATCCGTTGGGAATACATCGAAGAACACCGTCTGCCGGACGCGGCGGTGGAACCCGTCGCGCCCCTGCACCCGCGATAGCGGTTAATCGAACCTGATGAGCTGCCGCACCGCGGTGCCGTCGGCCAGGTTGTCCATTGCCTCGTTGATCTCGTCCAACCGGATCGACGACGACACCAGCGCTTCCACCGGCAGCCGGCCCGCTTGCCACAAGGCGACGAACCGGGGAATGTCGCGGCTGGGCACCGCCGAACCCAGGTAGCTGCCGATCAGCGAGCGCCCCTCGGCCACGAAACCCAACGGCGACAGGGTGATTCGCGCGTCCGGTGGCGGCAGGCCGACGGTGATGGTGCGGCCGCCCGGCGCGGTCAGCGCAACGGCCGTCTCGAGTGCGGCGGGATGACCGACCGCCTCGACGACCACGACTGCCTTCACCCGAGCGTCGGCGGCTTGCTGCGGCGTGTACGCCTCGTGCGCGCCCAGGGCGCGGGCGGCCGTCAGCTTGTCGGGCAATTGGTCGACGGCGACGACGCGCACGCCGTCATAGGTGAGCGCCGTGAGCACCGCCGCCATGCCGACACCGCCCAGGCCGACAACGGCGACCGTCTGACCCGGCTGCGGATTGCCGACGTTGAGCACGGCGCCCCCACCCGTCAACACGGCGCACCCCAGCAGCGCGGCGACCTCGGGCGGCACGTCGGGCGGCACCGGAACCACACTGGCCCGGTTGACCACCGCGTGCGTCGCGAATCCCGAGACCCCCAGGTGGTGATACACCCGGTGGCCGGCGTGGTGGAGCCGGATGTCGCCGTCCAGCAAGGTCCCCGCGGCGTTGGCCGCGCTGCCCGGTTCGCACGGGGTCAGGCCCTGTGTCGCGCAGGCCGCGCAATGACCGCACCGCGGCAGGAACACCAGCACCACCCGCTGGCCGATGGCGAGGTCGGTCACGCCGTCACCCACCCGCTCGACGATTCCGGCCGCCTCATGACCGAGCAGCATCGGCACCGGGCGCACCCGGTTGCCGTCGACCACCGACAGATCGGAGTGGCACACCCCGGCCGCCTCGATGCGGATCATCACCTCGTTGCTGCCCGGCGGTTCCAGGTCGAGATCGACGACGCGGATGGGCCGGGAATCGGCGTATGGGCGGGGCAGACCGACCCGGTCCAGCACGGCCCCCCGAATCTGAACCATGTTGGAATACAACCATGGCTTCGGAACCCCCGGCCTCGCCGGCTCCGGTGGTACCACCGGCGCCGGACGGGCTCACCAGCGACGACTTCCCCGTGCTCTGGCCGGTCGGAACCCGGTGGGCCGACAACGACATGTTCGGCCACCTCAACAACGCGGTGTACTACCAATTGTTCGACACCGCCATCAACGCCTGGATCAACACCAGCACCGGGCTGGACCCGTTGACCACCCCGGCGCTGGGCATCGTCGCCGAGTCAGGCTGCCGGTACTACTCGGAACTGCATTTCCCCGAAGACCTCGCGGTGGGCCTGGCGGTGACCCGGCTCGGCCGCAGCAGCGTCACCTACCGGCTCGGCGTGTTCCGGGCGGTGCACGCAAAGCAGGCGCAGCCCATCACCGCGCTGGGCCATTGGGTACACGTCTACGTCGACCGGTCCAGTCGCAAGCCGATCGAGATCCCCGCACCCGTCCGCTCGTTGCTGTCGTCGGCAAGCGTGGAGCGATAAGGCTGAGATCGCCCGCGGGGCCGGGGCTTTCGTGCGAAACCGCGGCCCGGCCTGCACTGCCGGAGCGCGTCGTCCACCCGGCTATGCTTCGCCAATGCCCGTTATGAGCAAGACGGTCGAGGTCAGCGCCGACGCGGCCTTGATCATGGCCATAGTCGCCGACTTCGAGGCCTACCCGCAGTGGAACGAGGAGATCAAGGGCCTCTGGGTGCTCGCCCGATACGACGACGGGCGCCCCAGCCAGCTGCGGCTCGACACCGACTACCAGGGCATGCAGAGCATGTTCATCCAGGCCGTGTATTACCCGGGGGAAAACCAGATCCAGACCGTGCTGCAGCAGGGTGACCTCTTCACCAAGCAGGAGCAGCTGTTCAGCGTCGTGGCGATGGGCACGTCGAGCTTGCTGACGGTGGACCTCGACGTCGAGACCTCGATGCCGGTTCCGGCGCCGATGGTCAAGCAGCTTCTCAACAACGTCCTGGACCACCTTGCCGAAAGCCTCAAGCGGCGCGCCGAGCAGCTGGCCGCGGGCTAGTCGAAGATCCCGGTCCGGTCCCGCATCTCGTTCAGCCGGGCGGCCGCGTCCGTGAATTGCCACACGGTGTGTTCGATCACCGCGGCGGCATCGCGCCGGCGCAGCGCCGCGATCAGCTGGCGGTGATTGTCGACGGCGGCCGCACCCCACTGCTGATCGGCGGCATACATCAGCACCGGCATATAGCGCGCGGCGTTGAGCAGGAACCAGGCGAGCTTGATCCGCCCGCTCGCCTGATTGAAGACCCGATGGAACGCGAACTCGATGCCCGCGATGGTCTCGGCATCGCTGGAGCCGACGGCCGCGGCAAGCGCCTCGTTGATGCGCTCCAGCTCGTTGATCTCCGCGTCGGTGATGTGGTCGGTGGCGGCGGCCGCCAGCTCCTTGGCGATGGTGGCCTGCAGCCAGAAGATGTCCTCGACGTCCTGCCGCGTGAGCGGGAGCACGACGTGACCGCGGTGCGGTTCGAGCTGCACCATGCCCTCGCCGCGCAGCTTCAGCAGCGCTTCGCGCACCGGCGTGACGCTGACGCCGAGCTCGGCCGCGGTCTCGTCGAGGCGGATGAACGTTCCCGGCCGCAAGGCCCCGGACATGATCGCCGCCCGCAGGTGGCCCGCGACCTCGTCGGACAACTGCGCCCGGCGCAGCGGCCGTCGGCGCCTCAGTCGCGTGGAAATCGGTGCGTTCACGGGGGCTGCCAGGGCTTTCGGGGCGTCGCGGAGGTTGGTTTGAAACTTATATCGGGGCTTGTCAGCTGGGCTTTAAGGCCATAATGTGACCCAGACAACACCATGTTTTATCAAATATCAACCTGGCGCAAGCGGTGCGCGAGTGAAGGGAAGGGCTGGGGTTGACCGCGCAATTAGCGAGCCATCTGACGCAGGGAACCGAGCAGCCGTATCTGGCCCGGCGGCAGAACTGGGTGAACCAGCTCGAACGGCATGCCCTGATGCAGCCGGGCGCGACGGCGCTGCGCTTCCTCGGGAAGACCGTGACGTGGGGCGAACTGTGGCGCCGGGTCGGGGCGCTGGCCGATGCGCTGAGCCGTCGGGGAGTCGGCTTCGGCGATCGCGTCATGGTCTTGATGCTCAACCGCACGGAATTCGTCGAGTCGGTGCTGGCGGTCAACATGCTGGGCGGGATCGCCGTGCCGCTGAACTTCCGGCTCACCGCCGCCGAGATCGCCTTCCTGGTGCAGGATTGCGAAGCCCGCGTGGTGATCACCGAATCGGTGCTCGCCCCGGTCGCGACCGGGGTTCGCGACGTCGAGCCCCTGCTGGACACGATCATCGTGGCCGGTGGCGCGAGCGACGACAGCGTGCTCGGCTATGACGACCTGATCAACGAGCCCGGCGCTTCGCACGAACCCGTCGACATCCCGAACGATTCGCCGGCGTTGATCATGTACACCTCGGGCACCACCGGCCGCCCGAAGGGCGCCGTGCTGACCCACACCAACCTGACGGGCCAGACCATGACGGGCCTCTACACCAACGGCGCCGACATCAACAGCGACGTCGGTTTCGTCGGCGTCCCGTTCTTTCACATCGCCGGCATCGGCAACATGCTGACCGGGCTGCTGCTCGGCACCCCGACGGTGATCTACCCGCTCGGCGCCTTCGAGCCGGGGCCACTGCTCGACGTGCTGGCCGAGGAGAAGGTCACCGGCCTGTTCCTGGTGCCCGCGCAATGGCAGGCGGTCTGCGCCGAGCAGAAAGCGCGGCCCCGCGACCTCAGGTTGCGGGTGATGTCGTGGGGGGCGGCGCCCGCGCCCGACGCGCTGCTGCGCGAGATGTCGGCGACGTTCCCCGGAACTCAGATCCTCGCCGCGTTCGGGCAGACCGAGATGTCGCCGGTCACCTGCATGCTGCTGGGCGAAGACGCGATCCGCAAACGTGGATCGGTCGGCAAGGTGGTCCCGACCGTGGCCGCACGCGTGGTCGACGAAAACATGAATGACGTACCGGTCGGTGAAGTTGGTGAAATCGTTTATCGCGCACCGACTTTGATGAGCGGATACTGGAACAACCCGGAGGCCACCGCGGAGGCGTTCGCGGGCGGTTGGTTCCATTCCGGGGACCTGGTCCGGATGGACGCCGACGGCTACGTCTGGGTGGTGGACCGCAAGAAGGACATGATCATCTCCGGCGGCGAGAACATCTACTGCGCCGAGGTGGAGAACGTGCTGGCCAGCCATCCCAGCATCGTCGAAGTCGCGGTCATCGGGCGTTCCCACGAAAAGTGGGGCGAGGTGCCGATCGCGGTGGCGGCGGTCGCCGGCGAGCAGCTGCTGCTCGAGGAGTTGGCCGAATTCCTGGGCGAGCGCCTCGCGCGGTACAAGCATCCCAAGGCGCTCGAGATCGTGGACGCGCTGCCGCGCAACCCCGCCGGCAAGGTGCTCAAGACTGAGCTACGGATCCGTTACGGCACCGCAAATATCGACGAAAACCGTTCTGTTACAGAAGGTTTCACTGGCAGAGAGGAAAGCTGACGGAAACTGTAACGTTTGCCCGCTGTTGACGAAGGGTTAATTGTGCAGATGCAGTTCACACGTGCATGGCCATCGGGTACATTCCTGTGGTCTCCGTTACTACTTGCCAGTAGGGAGCCCATGGTCACACACGTTGGGTCGCGGCAAGGTGGGGGCACCCCCGGCCGCGCAGCGGCGAGGGGGCGAGGCGTGCTACACGTTCCGCCGCGGCGCCCTGAGGCCCGCGGTATCGGCTGGAGGGGGCAGCGGTGACTTCAACGTCGACGAGTCGACAGGGCCCCTACCTGGTCGGCTACGTACGCGACCAGCTGCAGACGCCCTTGACGCTCATCGGGGGGTTCTTCCGGATGTGCGTGCTCACCGGAAGAGCGCTGTTCCGGTGGCCGTTCCAGTGGCGGGAATTCGTCCTACAGTGCTGGTTCATCATGCGGGTGGCCTTCCTGCCGACCATCATGGTCTCGATCCCGCTGACCGTGCTGCTGATCTTCACGCTCAACGTGCTGTTGGCCCAGTTCGGAGCCGCCGACCTGTCGGGTGCCGGTGCGGCGATCGGTGCCGTGACTCAGCTCGGGCCGCTCACCACGGTGCTGGTGGTGGCCGGCGCCGGCTCGACCGCCATCTGCGCGGACCTCGGTGCCCGCACCATCCGCGAGGAGATCGACGCGATGGAAGTGCTCGGCATCGACCCCATCCACCGCCTCGTGGTTCCCCGCGTGATCGCGGCGACCCTGGTCGCCACCCTGCTCAACGGCCTGGTGATCACCGTCGGCCTGGTCGGCGGCTACCTGTTCGGTGTCTATCTGCAAAACGTCTCCGGCGGCGCCTACCTCGCCACCCTCACCACGATCACCGGCCTGCCCGAGGTGGTCATCGCGACCGTCAAGGCCGCCATGTTCGGCCTCATCGCGGGGCTGGTCGGCTGCTACCGCGGGTTGACCGTGCGCGGCGGCTCGAAAGGGCTCGGCACGGCGGTGAACGAGACCGTCGTGCTCTGCGTCGTCGCTCTGTACGCGGTCAACGTCGTGCTGACGACCATCGGCGTGCGATTCGGGACGGGCCACTGACATGTCAACCTCTGCCGTATTGCGCGCCCGCTTCCCGCGGGCAGTCGAGAACCTCAACCGCTACGGCGGTGCCGCGGCCCGCGGCGTGGACGACATCGGGCAGATGGCCTGGTTCGGGGCAGTGGCCGTCGGACACATCCCGCACGCGATACGCAACTACCGCAAGGAAACGTTGCGGCTGATCGCCCAGATCGGCATGGGCACCGGCGCCATGGCCGTCGTCGGCGGGACCGTCGCGATCGTCGGCTTCGTGACCCTCTCCGGTAGCTCCCTGGTCGCGATTCAGGGCTTCGCCTCGCTCGGCAACATCGGGGTCGAGGCATTCACCGGCTTCTTCGCCGCACTGATCAACGTGCGCATCGCGGCCCCGGTGGTCACCGGCATCGCGATGGCCGCCACCGTCGGCGCGGGCGCGACGGCGGAGCTGGGCGCCATGCGCATCAGCGAAGAAATCGACGCCCTGGAAGTCATGGGCATCAAGTCGATCTCGTTCCTGGCGACCACCCGGATCATGGCCGGCCTGGTCGTCATCATCCCGCTCTATGCCCTGGCCATGATCATGTCGTTCCTGTCCCCGCAGATCACCACGACGGTGCTCTACGGACAGTCGAACGGCACCTATGAGCACTACTTCCGGACGTTCCTGCGTCCCGACGACGTGTTCTGGTCATTCCTCGAGGCCATCATCATCACGGCGGTCGTGATGATCACCCACTGCTTCTACGGATACAACGCCGGCGGCGGACCCGTCGGCGTCGGGGAGGCCGTCGGCCGATCGATGCGTTTCTCGCTGGTGTCGGTGCAGGTCGTCGTTCTGGCCGCAGCGTTGGCGCTCTACGGCGTCAACCCGAACTTCGCGCTCACGGTGTAGCCGCCATGACATCACCGTCCAAGGGCCCCGCACAGGTCAATGCCCCCCGGAAGCCGCCGTACAAGCTGGCCGGCATCGCGGCGTTGATCATCGCGTTGGTGGCCGGGGCCCTGATCTACGGGCAGTTCCGCGGTGACTTCACGCCGAAGACGAAGCTGACGATGCTGGCGTCGCGGGCCGGGCTGGTGATGGATCCGGGCTCCAAGGTCACCTACAACGGGGTCGAGATCGGCCGGGTGGCCAACATCTCGGAGACCGTGCGCGACGGCAAGCCGGCCGCCAAGTTCACCCTGGACGTCTACCCCCGGTATCTGTCGCTGATCCCGGCCAACGTGAACGCAGACATCAAGGCGACCACGGTGTTCGGCGGCAAGTACGTCTCGTTGACGACACCGCAGAACCCGTCACCGCAGAAGCTCAATCCGCACACGGTGATCGACGCGCGCTCGGTGACCACCGAGATCAACACCCTGTTCCAGACCGTCACCTCGATCGCGGAGAAGGTGGATCCGGTCAAGCTGAACCTGACGCTGAGCGCGGCCGCCCAGGCGCTGACCGGCCTGGGCGACAAGCTCGGCCAGTCGGTGGTCAACGCCAACGCGATCCTCGACGACGTCAATCCGCAGATGCCGCAGGCCCGTCGCGACATTCAGGGGTTGGCGGCGCTGGGCGACACCTACGCCAACGCGGCGCCCGACCTGATCGACTTCCTCAACAACGCGGTCATCACGTCGCGGACCATCAACGCCCAGCAGAAGGATCTCGACCAGGCGCTGTTGTCGGCGGCCGGGTTCGGCAACACCGGTGCCGACATCTTCAACAGGGGCGGACCATACCTGGCGCGGGGCGCCCAAGACCTGGTGCCGACGGCGCAGCTGCTGGACACCTACAGCCCGGAACTGTTCTGCACCCTGCGCAACTACCACGACATCGAGCCCAAGGCATCCTCGTTCCTGGGCGGCAACGGCTACTCGCTGAACGCCCACACCGAGGCGCTGTCCGGTCTGGGTTTGCTGGCCAACCCGGTGTCGGCGGTGGTCACCCTCGCCAGCCTCGTCGCCGGGCTCGCCGGGCTCGTCGGCGGCGCACCGAACCCGTACACCTACCCGGAAAACCTGCCGCGGGTGAACGCGCGCGGTGGGCCGGGGGGCGCCCCGGGTTGCTGGCAGCAGATCACCCACGACCTGTGGCCCGCACCCGAATTGGTGATAGACAGCGGCAACAGCCTCGCGCCGTACAACCACCTCGACACCGGATCCCCATACGCGATCGAGTACGTCTGGGGCCGCCAAGTAGGGGATAACACGATCAACCCATGAAAATCACCGGAACCATCGTCAGGCTCAGCATCTTCTCGTTTGTGCTGCTGGTCTTCACTGTGATGATCGTCGTCGTATTCGGCCAGATGCGGTTCGACCGCACGAACGGCTACTCGGCGGAGTTCACCAACGTCAGCGGGCTGCGGGCGGGCCAATTCGTCCGCGCCTCGGGCGTGGAGATCGGCAAGGTCAGCTCCGTGAAAGTTGTCGACGGTGGCAAGCGGGCGCGGGTGGAATTCAACATCGACCGCTCGGTGCCGCTGTACCAGTCGACGACGGCGCAGATCCGCTACCTCGACCTGATCGGCAACCGTTACCTGGAGCTCAAGCGCGGCGAAGGCGAGGGCGCCGAGAAGGTCCTGCCGCCGGGCGGCTTCATCCCGACGTCGCGCACCTCGCCGGCGCTCGACCTCGACGCCCTGATCGGTGGTTTCAAACCGCTGTTTCGTGCGCTGGACCCGCAGAAGGTCAACACCATCGCGACCTCGCTGATCACCGTCTTCCAGGGCCAGGGCGGCACCATCAACGACATCCTCGACCAGACCGCGCAGCTGACCAACCAGCTCGGTGAGCGGGACCAGGCGATCGGCGAAGTCATCAAGAACCTGAACATCGTCCTGGACACCACGGTTCGCCACCGGCAGCAGTTCGACCAGACGGTCAACAACCTCGAGGTGCTCATCACCGGGCTGAAGGACCACGGTGACCAGCTGGCGGGCGGCACCGCACACATCAGCAACGCGGCCGGGACGGTCGCCGACCTGCTCGCCGAGGACCGCGGCCTGCTGCACAACACCCTGAACTATCTGGACGCGGTCCAGCAGCCGCTCATCGACCAGCGCGACCAGCTGAACGACTTCCTCAAGAAGGTGCCCACCGCGTTGAACATGATCGGCCGTGCAATTGGCTCCTACGGCGACTTCGTGAACTTCTACGCCTGCGACATCACGCTCAAGATCAACGGCCTGCAGGCCGGCGGCCCGGTCCGCACGGTCCGGCTCTTCCAGCAGCCGACGGGTAGGTGCACGCCGCAATGAGAACACTGGAACCGGCCAACCGGGTTCGCATCGGCCTGATGGGCATCATCGTGACGGTGCTCGTCATCGGCGTCGGGCAGAGCTTCACCAGCGTGCCCATGCTGATGGCCAAGCCGCACTACTTCGGCCAGTTCACCGACACCGGAGGCATCGGTGTCGGTGACAAGGTCCGCATCGCCGGCGTGGACGTCGGCAAGGTCGAGGCCCTCTCTATCGACGGCGACCACGTCCTGGTCAAATTCAATCTCGGCACCGCAACCATCGGCACCGAGAGCCGGCTGGCGATCAAGACCGACACCATCCTCGGTAAGAAGATTCTGGACGTCGAGGCCCGAGGCAATCAGCCACTGAAGCCCGGGGACTCGTTGCCGATCGGCCAGAGCACCACCCCCTACCAGATCTATGACGCGTTCTTCGACGTCACCAAGGCGGCCCAGGGCTGGAACATCGACACGGTCAAGGAATCGCTGCACGTGCTGTCGCAGACCATCGACCAGACCTACCCGCACCTCAGCGCGGCGCTCGATGGCGTGGCCAAGTTCTCCGACACGATCGGAAAGCGCGACGAGCAGGTCAAGCACCTACTCGCCCAGGCCAACCAGGTGGCCAGCGTCCTGGGTGACCGCAGCGAGCAGATCGACCGCCTGCTGGTCAACACGAAGACGCTGCTGGCCGCCTTCAACGAGCGCGGCCAGGCCATCAACGCGTTGTTGGCGAACGTCGCCGCCTTTTCCGAACAGGTCAAGGGCTTCATCAACGACAACCCGAACCTGAACCACGTCCTCGAACAACTGCGAACGGTCAGCGACATCTTGAAGGAGCGCAAAGACGACGTCGCCGCCGGGCTCACCGAGGTTGGCAAGTTCCTGCCGTCCCTGAACGAGGCCATCGCGTCGGGACCGTTCTTCAAGGTGGTCCTGCACAACCTCGCGCTCTACCAGATCATTCAGCCGTGGGTCGACGCCGCCTTCAAGAAGCGGGGCATCGACCCGGAGAACTTCTGGCGCAGCGCCGGGCTGCCCGAATTCCGGTGGCCCGACCCGAACGGCACCCGATTCCCCAACGGGGCACCGCCGCCGGCGCCGCCGGTGCTGGAGGGCACGCCGGAGCACCCGGGTCCGGCCGTTCCGCCCGGATCGCCATGCTCCTACACGCCGGCCAACCCCGGCGGCAACGTCACGGTCGGTGACGAGGGTCTGCCGCGCCCGTGGAACCCGCTGCCGTGCGCGGGTGGGGCCATCGGACCGTTCGGCGGCCCGGGCTTCCCGGCGCCGGTGGACGTGCTGACCTCGCCGCCGAACCCCGACGGTCTGCCGCCGACGCCGGGCATCCCGATCGCCGGGCGGCCGGGCGACCCGCCGCCCGACGTGCCGGGTACGCCCGTCCCGCTGCCGCCGCAGGCACCGCCGGGCGCGCGCACCGAGAACCTGGCGCCGGCCGGACCGACGCCGCCGCCGTCGACGTTCGCGCCCGGGTTCCCGCCGGGACCGGCGGCGCCACCCGGACCCGGTGCGCAACTGCCGGCGCCGTTCATCAACCCGGGCGGATCGGGCGGCAGCGGCGCTGCCGGGGGAGGTAGCCAGAATTGAGCACCGCCTTTGACATCCGGAACATCCGGCTACCGAAGCTGACCCGGGCGACCGTCATCCTCGGATCGCTGGTGATCGTGCTGGCCATCGTCGTCGGGTTCGTCGGTTGGCGGCTCTTCGAGAAGCTGACCAACAACACGGTGGTCGCCTATTTCCCCGCCGCGAACGCGCTCTACCCCGGGGACAAGGTTCAGATCATGGGGTTGCGGGTCGGCGCGATCGACAAGATCGAGCCGGCCGGCGACAAGATGAAGGTCACCTTCCACTACGAGAACAAGTACCGGGTTCCCGCCAACGCCAACGCGGTGATCCTCAACCCGACGCTGGTGGCGTCGCGGGCGATCCAGCTGGAGCCGCCCTACAAGGGCGGGCCGGTACTGGCGGACAACGCCGTGATCCCTGAGGAGCGCACGCAGGTCCCGGTGGAGTGGGACCAGCTGCGCAACAGCATCACGAACATCATCTCCAAGTTGGGCCCCACCCCCGAGCAGCCGACGGGCCCGTTCGGTGAGGTCATCGAGTCCTATGCCAACGGGCTGGCCGGCAAGGGCAAGGAATTCAACACCACGCTGAGCAACCTGTCGCAGGCGTTGACCGCGTTGAACGAGGGGCGCGGCGACTTCTTCGCTGTGGTGAAGAGCCTGGCTCTGTTCGTCAACGCCCTGCACAAGGACGACCAGCAGTTCGTCGCGCTGAACCAGAACCTGGCGGACTTCACCACGCGGCTCGCGCACAACGACCACGACCTGTCGAACGCGATCGAGCAGTTCGACGGTCTGCTGTCCACCGTGCGGCCGTTCCTGAACAAGAACCGCGAGGTGCTGACCTACGACATCAACAACCTGGCGACGGTGACGAACACGATCCTGCAGCCGGACCCGCTGAACGGGTTGGAGACCGCGCTGCACGTCCTCCCGACCGCCGCGGCGAATATCAACCAGATCTATCACCCGTCGCACGGATCGGTGGTCGCCATCCCGGCGATCACGAACTTCGCCAACCCGATGCAGTTCATCTGCAGCTCCATCCAGGCGGGCAGCCGGCTCGGGTATCAGGAGTCCGCCGAACTGTGCGCGCAATACCTGGCGCCGATCCTCGATGCGATCAAGTTCAACTACCTGCCGTTCGGCGCGAACCTGTTCAGCACTGCCGAGACCCTGCCCAAGGAAGTTGCCTACTCGGAAGACCGGCTGCACCCGCCCAACGGATACAAGGACACCACCGTGCCCGGCATCTGGGTCCCGGACACCCCGACGTCGCACCGCAACACCCAGCCCGGCTGGATCGTCGCGCCCGGGATGCAAGGCCAGCAGGTCGGGCCGATCACCGCGGGTCTGATGACCCCGGACTCGCTGGCCGAGCTCATGGGAGGCCCCAACATCGCGCCCGTGCAGTCGAACCTGCAGACGCCGCCGGGGCCGCCGAACGCTTACGACGAGAACCCGATCGTGCCGCCCATCGGGCTGAATGCGCCGGTGCCCATCCAGCCGCCACCGCCCGGGCCGAACGTGGCCCCGGGCCCGGTCGCCCCGACGCCGGCGCCGGTCGCGGCACCCGCGCCGAACGCCGGTGGGCCCGCGGTCCCGGCTGACGGGGGTGGCCAGTGATGAGCGCCCTTCGTCTGATCCGCCGCCGGGCCTGGCAGGCGATGGTCCTGCTGGTGGCCGCGCTGGTGCTGAGCTCCTGCGGCTGGCGCGGGATCTCCAACGTCGCGATCCCCGGTGGCCCGGGCAGCGGCTCGGGCGCCATGACGATCTACGTGCAGGTGCCGGACACCCTGGCGATCAACGGCAACAGCAAGGTGATGGTCGCCGACGTCTTCGTCGGGTCGATCAAGTCCATCCAGTTGAAGAACTGGATCGCCACCCTGACGCTGGGCGTCGACAAGAACACCAAGCTGCCCAAGAACGCCATCGCCAAGATCGGCCAGACCTCGCTGCTGGGTTCCCAGCACGTCGAGCTCGCCGCACCGCCGAACCCGTCGCAGGAACTGCTCAAGAACGGCGACACCATTCCGCTGAAGAATTCCTCGTCGTACCCCACCACCGAGCAGACCCTGGCCAGCCTGTCGCTGATCCTGCGCGGCGGCGGCATCCCGAACCTCGAGGTGCTGCAGAACGAGGTCTACAACATCTTCAACGGGCGCGGCGAGGCGATCCGGTCCTTCCTCGGCAAGCTGGACACCTTCACCGACCAGCTCAACCAGCAGCGCGATGACATCACCCACGCGATCGACTCGACCAACCGGCTGCTCACCTACGTGGGTGCCCGCGCCGACGTCCTCGACCGGGTGCTCACCGACATCCCGCCGCTAATCAAGCATTTCGCCGACACCAAGAACCTGCTGATCAACGCCGTCGACGCGGTGGGACGGCTCAGCCAGGCCGCCGATCAGGTACGGCGAGCCCTTGCCCAGCTCCTTGAGCGGACACTGCAGCGCCTGCAGGTCGGTGTGCAGCGGCCCGCGGGCTTCCGACAGGTACTGGTCGGCGGCCTGGCTGAGCCGTCCCACCGCGTCGACGGCGTTGATCAGCAGGTTCTTGGTGTCGGCGAAATGCTTCGG
>NZ_LZKF01000023.1:0-1370 GCF_001672665.1 Mycobacterium sp. E2238
GCTCATCGTCGCCTCGGTCCCGGAGTTGACCAGCCGTATCCGTTCGACCGGTGCCACCCGCCCGATGATCTCGGCGGCCAGCCGGCTCTCCCCCGGCGTGGGCGCGCCGAACGACAGTCCGGAGGCCGCGGCCGTGGTGACTGCTTCGACGACGGCGGGGTGCGCGTGCCCGAGGATCATCGGACCCCAGGAGCAGACCAGGTCGACGTAGCGATTGCCGTCGGCGTCGGTGAGCCAGCACCCGCGGGCCTCGGTGATGAAGCGCGGGGTGCCGCCGACAGCGGTGAACGCCCGCACCGGGGAGTTCACCCCGCCGGGGATGACGGCGCAGGCATCCTCGAACAACCGGGCCGACGCCGCCGTGGTGGCGGCGTGCGCGGTCGCCTGGTCACTGCTTCCCATGACAACCAGTGTCCCAGCCTCCGCGGCCGGTTCAACTACAGGGTGTAGCAGGACGGGTTAGGCGTCGCCCTGCCGCTCGGCTTGCTGGGCGGCCTGGAAGTGATGGCGGGCGGCCTCGCGTTCCCTCTCCGCCGCGCGACGGTGCGCCTCGACGTCCCCGAGGCGCTCTTCGACGGCCCGCTCGTGCACTTCGGCGGCCCGCTCGTGCGCGGCGGCGGCTTCGTAGTGGCGATCCCGGTCGCGGCGGTGCGCCTCCTCGTCCCGCTCGTGCGCATGCTGGGCGCGGTCGGTCGCGCGCTCGACGTCGTCGGAGGTGATGGGCTTGCGCGCGGCCAGGTCCCGGCCCCTGCGCAGCAGCTCCTCGGCGCGCTGAGCCGCTTCGTTACCTGGCGAGTCGCCCATGTTCAGACACTAGACCCGATCGCCGCCAAAAGTTGGGTTGATGCCCGGGGACTCAGGCGAGTTGGATAGCGGTATGCAGATGCCGCAAGGACTCGCCCGGTTCAACCGTCGCGTCACCAACCCGATTCAGCGGCTGTGGGCCGGCTGGCTGCCACCGTTCGCCATCGTCGAACACGTCGGCCGCCGCTCGGGCAAGCCGTACCGCACCCCGGTGAATGTGTTCAGCGCGGATGTCGACGGCAAGCCCGGGGTGGCGATCCTGCTGACCTACGGCCCGGACCGGGACTGGTTGAAGAACCTGACCGCCGCGGGAGGGGGGCGGATGCGCCGCAACGGCAAGGGTTTCGGCATCGCCGACCCGCGGGTGGTCACCAAGGCCGAAGCGGCAGAGCACGTGACACGGGGCCGGACGGTGTTCGCCAGGCTGCCGTTCGAGGACGCGGTGCTGCTGACCAAAACCGAGTGAGGTGGATGCCCGCCCGCCAAAGCCTCAGTCGTCGCGGCGGGCCCGCGCGCGCCGTTTGCCCTCGTGCATCGCGGCCACCCGGGCGACCGGAATCGCGCGG
>NZ_LZKF01000024.1:0-21555 GCF_001672665.1 Mycobacterium sp. E2238
TCTATACTATGATAGCGATAATCCCGTCGATCCATCCGCTTACCGGCTGCCCAGGAGGAGCGCTGAATGACGCTCAGCACCGACCCCGCCAACCAGCCCGTCACACTCGACCTCACCGGCGAAACGAGCCCCTACCCGTTCTTCGAATACATGAGGCGCACGGACCCGGTTTGGCACGGCTCCCTGAGCGATCGTGAGCAGATCCCGGAGGAATTGCTGCCCAGCGACGAGTGGGTCTTGTTCAGCTACGACGGGGTCCATCGCGCCTTCCGAGACGACCGGATCTTCACGTCGGCCGCTTACGACAAGACGATTGGGTTGGTGATGGGCCACACCATCCTCGCCATGGGCGGGAAGGAGCACCACGATCACCGCAGCCTGGTGGCGAAGGCGTTTCGCGCGACCGCGCTGGAGCGTTGGGAGCCGTCGGTCATCGGGCCGGTCTGCGATCAGTTGATCGACGAGATCAAGAACGAGGGCCGCGCCGACTTGGTGAAGGCGCTGACGTTCGAATTTCCGACCCGCATCATCTCGACGTTGCTCGGTCTGCCGCCGGAGGATTTGGACATGTTCCGGCGGCTGTCCCTCGACCTCATCTCGATCCAGGCCGACATCATGGCGGGGCTGACCGCGGCAGAGGAGTTGCACGGCTACTTCCTCGACCAGGTCGAGCAGCGGCGCCGCAAACCGACCAATGACATCATCGGCGACTTGGTCACGGCCGAGATCGACGGCGAAAAGCTCAGCGACGAGGCCATCATCGCGTTCCTTCGGCTACTGTTGCCCGCCGGACTGGAGACCACCTATCGATCGTCGGGCAACCTGTTGTACCTATTGCTCACCCATCCCGAGCAACTGGCGATGGTGTCCCGAGACCGGTCGTTGATACCGGTCGCCATCGAGGAGGGCCTGCGGGTCGAAACGCCGCTGACCATGGTCATGCGGACCACCACCGAAGAAATCGAGATCGGCGGCAAGACGATCCCGGCCGACGCCCAGATAGACCTGTGCATGGGGTCGGCCAACCGCGACGACACACGCTGGGCCGACCCCGATGTATTCGACATCACCCGGCCGCGCAACGCCCACATCGCCTTCGCCGGCGGCATCCACATGTGCCTCGGCATGCATCTGGCCCGACTGGAGACGCGCGTCATGCTGAACAGCCTCTTCGATCGCGTCAAAGACCTGGCCTTCGTGGCCGACGACGGCACCGGTGTGGAGTCCAAGATCATCGGCGTGACGTTCCGGTCCCCCAACAAGCTTCCGGTCACCTTCTCCCCGGTCGCATGAGAAGTCGCGCGGCGATCCTGCACGACGTCGGCGGCCCGTGGTCTGTCGAGGAATTCGAGCTCGACGCGCCTCGGGCGGGGGAAGTTCTGGTCGAGATGGCCGCCGCCGGCCTGTGCCATTCCGACGACCACATCCTCAAGGGCGACATGGCGGCACCCAACGAGGTGATGCGATCCCTCGGCCTCCCGACGATGTTCCCCACGATCGGCGGTCACGAGGGATCCGGCATCGTGCGTCAAGTCGGCGACGGCGTAACGGATTTCGCCCCCGGCGACCATGTGGTGATGTCCTTCGTCGCCGTGTGCGGCCAGTGCCGCTGGTGTGCCACCGGCATGGAATACATTTGCGACGTCGGCGCTTTCACCCTCACCCCGGGGATGCCCACCGACGGCACCTTTCGCCATCACACCGCCGACGGCCGGCCGCTGGGCCATCTGGCCAAGGTCGGGGCGTTCGCCGAACACACGGTGGTGTCGACGAATTCGCTGGTGAAGATCGAGCCGAACCTGCCTCTGGCGCCAAGCGCGCTGTTGTCGTGCGCGATTCCGACCGGCTACGGTTCGGCCGCCAATCGTGCCGGGGTGCGCGGAGGCGACACCGTCGTGGTCATCGGTGTAGGCGGAATCGGTACGGGCGCAATCCAGGGCGCGCGGATCAGCGGCGCCGCACAGATCATCGCCGTGGACCCGGTGGACTTCAAGCAGAAGTCGGCTCTGCAGTTCGGCGCGACCCACAGCGTCGCCACGATCGCCGAGGCGCAGGACATGTTGCGGGACTTGACCTACGGAGTAATGGCCGACGCCGTGGTGGTTTCACCGTCGTTGATCACTGCCGAAGACGTCCGCGACGCCCTGCAGCTGACCCGCAAGGGCGGGACATGCGTGCTTACCGGCATGACCTCGCAACTGACCCGATCGGTGAAGATCGACCTGCAGGACTTCATCCTGATGAACAAGACACTGGCCGGGACAATATTTGGCTCCTGCAACCCCAGGGCGGACATCACCCGGCTGGCCAGGCTCTATCAATCCGGGCAGCTCCAGCTCGACGAGATGATCACCCGGCGCTATCACCTCGACGAGATCAACGATGCCTACGACGACCTCCGCAACGGCAAAATCATCCGGGGCATCATCGATTTCGGGATCAGCTGAGGCCTCTCCGGCCCATCACCCGCTGCAGTTGACCGTACGCGTCGATCGGGCTGTGCAGCGCAAGCCCGCCGTCGGCGTGCACGACTTGGCCCGTCACCCAAGGTACCTCGAGGACGCCGACGATCGCACTGGCCACGTCGGCGGCTTCGCCCACCCCACCCAGCGCCGTTCGATCGGACAGGGCCTCCACCCAGCCGGGAAGTTGCTCGGGTTTGGCCAGCATCGGGGTGCGCGTGACACCCGGCCCGACGGCGTTCACCCGGATGCCGTAGGTCCCCCACTCTGCGGCTGCCACCTTGACCAGCATGTTCACTCCGGCCTTGGACACGCAATAGGCACCCATGTCTCGGTCGGCGACGGTGCCGCTGATGCTGGAGACCGCGACGATCGAGCCGCCCACCCCGGCGTCGACCATGGCCCGCGCCCCGGCGCGAATCGTCAGCCAGGTGCCCGTCAAGTTGACCCCTAGCACCCGGTTCCATTGCGCTGGCGACTCTTCGAGCAGGAGGCCCGACGCGCCGATGCCGGCACAAGTGACGATCCGGGTGGGCGTGCCGTGCTCGCGCACGGTTTGGTCCATGGCGGCCGACACCGCGTCGGGATCGCTGACGTCGCAGGCGATGTCGCCATGCGCGAGGTCCCACACCATGACGTCGTGCCCCGAGTCGCGCAGCCGCCCGGCAACCTCACGCCCGATTCCGGATCCGCCGCCGGTGACCAGCGCCGTCATTGCGCCGGTCCGATCAGCTCGACCAGTACGCCATCGGGCGCAGTGATCACGGCCATCGGCACCATCTTTCCGCCGGGTGCCGGCACCGTGATTCGATGAACACCGTCGGCGAATCCTAAGTCGGCCAGCGTGGCGAGCGTTTCGTTGACCTCACGCTGCAGGGAGAGCAGAAAGAAGCCGTGCCGCGGACGCTGGGGCGGCACGGTCGCCTCGTCGGCACCGTCGAACACGACCAGTTCTACGATGCCGGCATCGGGCGCCTGGGGATCCCCCAGGAATATCGACTGCAACCGGTCGCTGTTGGCGCCGAACAGTTCTGGCCAGTCCCCCGTGAAAGTGTGGTCGAACAGTTCGGTGAGTCCGAGGCCGTCGCGCCAGAACAGCTTCGAGCGCTCTACGTCGGCGGTACAGATCGCGGCATGGTGAACACCCAACATCGGCTTCCTCTCGATCGCAGAGCCTGTCCACCATCATGCAACGTCGTTTGTCGACGCGGAACGTTTGCCTACATCTTGATCGCGGGGATCAACCTGCTGAGGTTCCAGACCCGGTCTCTTCGCGCGCACACACAGGAGATCGCCAGTGCGCCAGCCGTTATCCCAACCAGCACGATGATCGCCTGCCATAGTCGGGCGTCGATGCCGCCGAGTATGAGCTGCCGCAGTCCGTTGACGCCGTAGGTCATCGGGTCGAAGCGGTGCAGGATCTGGAAGGGCCGCGACGTGGTTTCCACCGGATACATGCCGCCCGCGCTGACGAGCTGCAACATGAGCAGGGCCATGATCAGCACCCGGCCCACCGCTGGACCGACAAGCGCGTTGATCGCCTGCGTCGCGGCCACGAACGCGCCGGAAACCAGCATCATGAACCCCAGCATCGCCGCCGGGTGCACGGCGTGCACACCGAGGGCGAACCGGACCACGCAGTACAGAATGACGGCTTGGAATACCGCGATCGCGGCGGCGGGCAGGTAGCTGGCGAGCACCACGCGGATCGCCAGCACCTCGGCGGCGATCGCGCGACTCTGCAAGGGCCGCAGCACCATCCACAGCACCAAGGCGCCGAAGAACAACGCGAGCGTGAGGAAGAAGGGAGCCATCCCGGTGCCGAAGTTGGGCGCGGCGTTCTCATGTGAAGCCTCGAGTTGCACCGGACCACCGATGGTGTCGGCGACCGCATCCTTCTGTTGGGTGGTCCAGTTCGGCACCTGCCTGGCCCCGTCGGCGAGCTTGGTCGCCAACTCCGCCGATCCCGTCTTGAGTTGTCGTGCGCCGTCGTCGAGTTTGGCGATGCCGCCGGCCAATTCGGCGTTGCCGGTGGCAACCTGCTGGGCACCGTCGCGCAGTTGGGTGAGCTTGTTCGTCAGGTCCTGCCCCTTGCTGCCGACCTGGTCAAGCGCCGACCCGAGCGGACTGCCGGGGTTACGCAACCCCGATGTCAAGGCGATCGCCGCGTTCTGCGCATCGGTGAGCTGCTGGCGGATCTGGGGCGTGAACTGGTGACCCCGGAGCTGATCCTGGACGCCGCGCAGGTTGTTTGCCAACGGATCCTGCCGTGCGGAAAGCTGATCGATCACCGATGAAAGCGAGTTTGCGGCGGCATCCTGCGCCGTTGCGATGGCACCGATCTGGTCGTTGGCCTGCTGGAGCGCGGTTGCACCCTGTTGCAATTGCTGTGTGCTGCCGCCGATTTGCGACACCGCCTTGGCCACCGCGAGCAGCGGGTCGGTGGCCTGGTTGATTCCGTCCGACAGTTGCTTGGCTCCGGTGGCGAGCGTCGCCGAGCCGGACCGGGCGGTGTCCAGACCGGCCACCAGCTGACCGGCCCCGTCGTCGAGTTGGGCGGCCCCGTCGGCGGCCTGCTTGATACCCGATCCCGATGAAACCACTATTGACAGCACCTGATTGACGGCTTGCCCCGAGATCCGGCTGGACACGGCGTTGAGCACCTGACCGATGGCGGTGCGACCGATACTCGTCGAGATGTAGTTGTTGGCGTCGTTGTAGACGGCGATCAGGTTGGCCTTCTTGGGTTGCCCGGTCACCGGTGATGCGATCGCCGCGCTGAAGTCCGGCGGCAACTCGACCATGAAGTAGTACTTGCCGTGGTCGACTCCGTTGCGTGCCTCCGGCAAGTCCACGACGTGCCAGTCCAAGCCGCCGTCAGCGGTCAGGCTCTTGGCGATCTCCGCACCGGCGTTGAATTGCTGGCCGGACACTACGGCGCCACGGTCGGAGTTGACCAGCGCCACCGGCATCTTGTTGGTGTGGCCGAAGGGATCCCAGAACGCCCAGAGGTACAGCGCCCCGTACACCAGGGGCAGCAGCATCAGCACGACGATGGCCACGCGCGTCAGGCGGCTGCGGCCGAATCGCTTGATCTCCGAGCCGAAGGCGAGTCCAGCCAGCATCTTCAGTCCTCTCCGGTCAGGATGCGGTGATCGTGTAGTTCGTGGTCCGGCGCGTCCGTGCCGAGCGGGTTGGTCACCCCGACGACCACGGTGCGCTGCTCGGCGATCACACCGAGTCTGTCGGCCGCGAGCGCCCGCCGGGAATTGTCACGAACCTGTTCAAGGTCGCCGACCACCAAAATCGGACGCTTCGACAGCAGCGCGAGCGTTATTCGCAGCAAAAACAGTTCCAGGTCCGACAATTCAACGATGTAGGTGTCGTGGGACGGCGGGGGTATTTCGCCGAATACCTCGGACAGCTCGGCCGAACCCGATTGCGCCGGCACCGATGAATACCACGGCGCCAGCCACCGAAGTTGCTCGGCGAACACCGTCCCCACGGTCACCGATTCCTCGAGGTCGTCAATGTCTTCGAAGGCCGCGATCGAGCAGTGCCGGCGGATCGCGCGCGCGGTTGTCTCGCCGAGGACGGTCAGCGTGCCGTGCCTCGGTTTGAATCGTCCCGCGAGCGTCAGCAGCAGCGTGGTCTGGCCGGGTCCGCCGGGCATCTGGATCGCGTGAAAACCCGGTGCCAGCGCGAGATCGATATCCGAGAAGAGGGGGCCGTGCTCGCCGTCGACGCCTAACCCGCGGGCGATGATCACCGGCGCCGCGGCGTCCGGCGCGTCATTTGTGTCCATGGTGGGGCATTCCCTCCTCGGCGGAAACCAGGACTGATTCCAGCGCTACGGTGATCAGCTGCGCGAGCAGGTCGGGGTTCATGGTCCCAGGACGGAGGACCTCTTCCATCGCGATGCCGAGGTTGATCGTGACGACGAGCTGGGCGACGTCGGCCAGCTCCCGATCGGATGCCACGGAAGGATTTGATCCGACGATGTGCAGCGCTTGGTCGGCGGCGGCGGCGCGGCGGCGTTCGATGAGGCGCTCGCGCACCTGGGGGTCACGCTGGGCCCGCAGCCAGTATTCGACGAACAACACGTAATAGTCGGAATGGTCGCGAACTGTGTCAAGCACCGATCTGCTCAATTCCCGTGCGGCCGCGCGGGTGTCGCCGCCGCTGCTGTCCAGCGCTGTCGCGATCTGCTCGCCACGAAGCTCGAACTGGCGGTCGAGGAGAGCTAGGACCAGGTCGTCCTTGGATTCAAAGTTCGAGTAGACCGCGCCCTTGGTGAAGCCCGCGGCCTGCCCGATGGCGTCGATCGTGGCACCGGCGAACCCTTCGGCGGCGAATACCTTCGACGCCGCGTCCAGGATCCGGTCGCGAACCTCGTCGCGAGTGGGGCGGGTTCGGCGCGGTTTGACAGGCGACATGACCAGCAGCATACTCTTCAGTATCGACTGGATACCAGCTGGTATCGAAAGTGTGAGACGGCCTACTTCTGGGTCGGCTCCGGCGATCGCCTAGGCGATCTTGGCCAATGTGCGATCCCACAGCTCGCGTGCGAGCACGGGATCGTCTGCCGCGCGGTTGGCCCTCGCGACTTTCCCGTTCGAGTAGTACTCGCCGGATGCCCAGTCGACGCCGGGCGTAGTCGAGGCCAACCAGACCAGCTGGTCGGCACCCCGATCCGGGGCTTTGATGAGGCGGCTCACCGGGGTGCGCTGCATGGTGGTCAGGAATCGCGATCCCGACGAGTGACCGATATTGGTGTTGACGAAGCCCGGGTGCACCACGGCGGCCGAAAGGCCGTCGACGTGGTAGCGCCGATGTAATTCCCTGGTGAACAAGATATTTGCCAGTTTTGCGACGGCGTAGGCGGTGCTCGGCCGGCGCTCGACGGTCGTTTCGAAATCACCGAGGGTGACGTGGCGGAGCAGCCGCTGCGACGAACTCGACGTGTTGACGATCGTGGCGCGCGAAACGACGAGCACATCGAGCAACAGCGTGGTGAGCAGAAACGGCGCCAGGTAATTCACCTGGAAAGTGATCTCATGGCCATCGACCGTGTCGCGCAGCTTGCTGAACACCCCGCCGGCGTTGTTGCCCAGCACGTCGATCCGCGGGCATTCCGAACGGATCTTGTCCGCCAGGGCCCGCACTTGGCACAGATCGGCGAAGTCGGCCACAAAATAAGCGGCGTCCAACTCAGCAGCCATGGCGGCGGTCTTGCTTTCCGTTCGTCCGACCAGTACGACGTTCGCGCCGTCGCGGTGTAGCCGGCGGGCCGCCGCGGCGCCGATGCCATCGCTGGCACCGGTGATGACAATCGCCCTACGCGTCATTGCCTAGTCCTCCGGGGGGAGCGTAACGATCGCGATCGTCGCACACCCGGACTAAGCGGGTCGCTCAACCCGGGTGACTCCCTCAGGACAGCGTGTAACGCACCGGCAGGTGTTTGAGGCCGCCGACGAAGGTAGTGGCAACAAGTTCTGGATCACCGGTCAGTTCAATGGATTTGAGCCTGGGCAGCAGCTCGGTGAAGAAGCTGTTGACCTCCATGCGGGCCAGGGCGGCACCCATGCAGAAGTGCACCCCATAGCCGAAGGCCAGGTGCTTGTTGGGATCGCGACCGACGTCGAAGCGGAACGGGTCGGCGAAGACGTCCTCGTCGCGATTGGCCGACACGTAGGACAGCAGCACCGAATCCCCCGCCGCGATGGGCACCCCGCGCACGGTGGTGTCCTCGGTGGCGGTGCGCATGAATTCCTTGACCGGGGTAACCCAGCGAATCATTTCCTCGGTGGCCAGCGGCATCAGGTCGAGGTTGCCGCGCAGGCGCTCGAGCTGGTCGGGATTTTCGATGAGCGCGTGCAGGCCCCCGGAGATGGTCGCGCTGGTGGTGTCGTGGCCCGCGGTGGCGACGATGAGGTAATACGACACGGTGTCGATGTCCGACAGCGGCTCCCCGTCGACGCGCGCGTTGGCGATGGCGGATGCCAGATCCTCGGTGGGACGCTCGCGGCGGGACTCGGTCACCCCGTTGAAGTACTGGAACATGTCGAACAAGGCGGGCAGCTGATCCTCGTTGGTGGTGCCCCGCTTGAACTCGGAGTCGTCGCTGCCGAACAGCTCCTGGGTCAACTTGAGCATCCGCGGGAAGTCCGCCTCCGGCAGCCCCAGCAGCGACATGATCACGTAGAGCGGGTAATTGACCGCGACCTCCTGAACGAAGTCGCACTCCGGGCTAGCGGCCATCATCTTGTCGACGTAGGTCTTCGCGAGCTCGTCAACACGAACCTTCAACGCCCGCATCGCCTTTGGCCGAAACCAGTCGGACCCGATCGCACGCACCACCCGATGCTGCGGGTCGTCGAGGTGGATCAGCGTCCGCACGCCCGCAGCCGCCTGCATCTCGTCGCCCTCTGTCGTCGTCAAGACCGGGCGGGGCCAGTTGGTGAACAGCATGTTCTCGCGTTCGATGTCCATGATGTCGGCGTGCTTGGTGATCGCCCAGAACGGCCGGTAGTCCGGCACCTCGACCCACGACACCGGTGCGTTGGCGCGCAAATGGGTCAGCGCCGCGTGCAACCGCTCCTCGTCAGTGTACGCCAAGGGATCCGCCAGCAGGTTGGCGGACTCGTCTACCGTGGTTGTGCTCACTCGCGAAACTCCTTCAGTGCGGCCGTGATCGAGGACTGGGAGGCGTTGAAGAAGATGGGCAGGACCCGGTCGACCGCGCCGTGGCAGCGACCTCTGAGGGCGGCGGCGATGGTGTCCACCGGGCCGACGACGGCGAAGGCCGCGAGCGCCTCGTCGTCGATCAGCGCGCCCATGGCGTCCCACTCGCCCACGATCGACAGGCGGTGCAGCTCGGTCTGCAGGTCTCCCCAACCGTGCAGCTCCAACACCCTGCGGTAAGCGGGCGTCGACCCGTAGAAGGCGATCTGCTTGCGCACGGCGGCGGTCGCGGCAGCCAATTCGTCCTCGTTCTCGCCGGTCGCGATCATCACCTCGCTGGACACTTCAAAGTCGCTGCGGCGCCTGCCGGCTCGCTGCATGCCGCGCAGCAGCGCCGGCATCGTGACCTCGTCCAGGTAACGCTTGGAAACCATCGGGTGTCCGAGATGACCGTCGGCGGCCTCGCCGCACATCTCGGTCATCGCTTCGCCGACCGCCGCGATGAAGACCTTCGGCGGGGAATAGGGCTGCGGCTCCGGCGTGAACATCGGGGTCATGATCTTGTGGGTGTAGAAATCCCCCTCGAAACGCAGCTTCCCGCCGTCTTTCCAAGCGGACCAGATCGCGTGCAGGGCGGAGACGAACTCGCGCATCCGGCGCGCGGGATGGCTCCACGGCATGCTGAACCGCTTTTCGATATGCGGCTGAATCTGGGTGCCCAGCCCAAGAATGAACCGGCTCTTCGAGTACGCCTGCAGGTCCCAACCGATGTTGGCGACGATCATCGGGTTGCGGGCGAACGCCACGGCGATGTTGGTGCCGAGTTCGAGCCGCGACGTGTGCTCGGCGGCGAGCAGCAGGGGCAGGAATGGGTCGTGACTTGTTTCCGCCGTCCAGCCGCCGTCGTACCCGTCACGTTCCAGGGCGACCGCCGCATCGGTCACCCGGGCGAGTTGATTGGGGATGCCCCCGTCGACCTTGAGGCGGGCGGCGCTGGCCATGCGGGTAACTTTACAGTAAGCAATCCAGTATGTGACCCTGCAGACGTGGCGATCGCAAGCGCGGCGTAGCCGGGCGCGGCGGGCCGCCACCATCGGGCCTGCTCGCCAGACGAAACTTCCATGAGGTAGGACATAGGCATGCCGAAAGCCCAGGACTGGGGAGAAACGCTCGACGATCTCGGGCGGCGCCGTCAGCGCGCGTGGGGCATGGGTGGTCCCGAACGCCTCGACAAGCACCGCGGCAAGGGCAAGCTCGACGCCCGCGCGCGCATCGAACACCTCCTCGACCCGGGGACGTTCCGCGAAATCGGCACGCTGGTCGGTGGCGACATCGCGGCCGACGGGCTGGTCGTCGGCTCCGGATCGATCAACGGTTCACCGGTGATGCTGGGCTCGGAGGACTTCACCACCATGGCCGGCAGCATCGGACCCGGCGGCAACTCCAAGCGCTATCGCATCGCCGAACTCGCGCTGCGCGACAAGGTTCCCCTGGTGATGCTGCTCGAAGGCGCCGGCTTTCGCCCTGGCGGTGGGCATTACGGCCGCGCCCCGACCGACCTGCTCGCCCAGGCGCAGTGCTCGGGCAAGGTGCCGACCGTCGCCGCGGTGTTGGGTCCGTCGGCCGGACATGGCGCGCTGGTAGCGCCCGTGTGCGACTTCCGCATCATGAGCAGACAGGGCGCCATCTTCACCGCCGGACCGCCGGTCGTCAAAGAGTCCACCGGAGAAGAGATCTCGAAGGAGGACCTCGGCGGACCCGGCACCGCATTGCCGAGCGGGGTGATCCACAACGTTGCCGAAGACGACGAAGCCGTGATCGCCGATATCCGGCGGTACCTGTCGTATTTCCCGCCGAGCGCATGGTCGTACCCGGCGCCGCGGCCGCCAGACGAGGCCAGCGGGCCCCGTGCGACGCCCGAACTGCTCGACATCGTCTCTCGCGACAACCGCCGCATCTACGACATGCGGGCGGTGCTGGACGTGGTCTTCGACCGGCCCGACTGGTTCGAAGTCCAGCCGCAGTACGGCAAGGCGATCATCTGCGCGTTGGCCCATCTCGGTGGCCACCCAGTCGCGGTCGTCGCGAACCAGCCCAACGTGCTCGCGGGCTCGATCGACGCCGACGCGGCCGACAAGGCGGCACACTTCATCATGGTGGCCGACTCCTTCCACCTGCCCATCGTGTTCCTTGCCGATAACCCCGGCATGCTGCCCGGTAGTCGGTCCGAGCGCAGCGGCGTGCTGCGCGCCGGTGCGCGGATGTTCGCCGCGCAGACCGCGGCTACCACGGTCAAGCTGCACGTCACGCTGCGCAAGGCATACGGATTCGGCTCGATGGTCATGTCGCTGTTGGGTTTCGATCACCAGAGCGCGACCTTCGCTTACCCCGGCGCCACCATGGGCGCCATGAGCGCGGCGGCACTGGGCCGGGCGACGCATGCCGGTGAGGACATCACCGCGAAGCTGCGCGACGCCGAGCTCCAGGCGTCCTATCGCTCGGCCGAACATCTGGGATTCGACGAACTCATCGATCCCCGCGAAACCCGTGATGCCTTGCTTAGTTCATTGCTTCGTGGACTGTCGAGCCGGCAGGCCGCCGCCGAACCGGTCAGCCGGACCGTCATCATGCCCTGACTGGGGCTAGTCACCCGCCCGGTAGGCCGCGATCACGGGCTCCAGCTCGTCCGGCGTCGCACCGTGCATGATCACGGCGTCGGCCCCGTAGCCGAATTCTCTGCGGACGCGATCCGCGCATTGCCGGGCAGACCCGGTGGCCGACGGCCCCAGCCACTCGTCGGGAATCAACGTCGCGATGTGTTCGATCTGCTGGGCCGTGGCCTTGTGGTCGATCCCACCGGCGATCGAGGTCACCACTGGGTCGTCCCGGAAGCGTTGCAGCACAGCCGGATCCCAATTGTTCGTCCGGACCATCAGGTCGCCGTAGCCCTGCAGGTAGGTGGCCAGGCGCGCGACAGTCTTCTTCAACCGCAACTCCTCGGGCAGGTGGTCGCCGACGGTGGCAAAGCACGACCACACCCGCACGTCGTCCGGGTCGCGTCCGACCTTTTCGGCCGCGGCTTTCACCGTCTTAACACAGCGCTGCAGCGTCTCTGGGGTGAAATACGTGTGCAGGATGACGTCGTCGAACACGCGTCCCCCGAGTTCGAGCGTATTCGGCCCGAAAGCCACCAGCGCCAAGCGGATTTCCTCGTTGAAGTCGGGGTCGAGGAACAGGATCGGGTATTTGCCCATCGGCCCGTTGTGGTTGAAGATCAGCTCGCCGCGCCATAGTCGCCGCATGACCCGGGCCCAGTCCTCCATCTGCGCGGTGGTGACCGCCGGTATGCCGAACGCCCCGTAGATCGCCGCGATGCCCCGGCCGATCCCCAGCGTGAATCGCCCGCCGGAGAGGCGGTGCATGGTGGTGGCCCACGACCCGGTGATCAGCGGGTGGCGGGTGTTGTGATTGGTTGCGGCGGTGGCGATCTGCATCCGGGTCGTCACGGCGCACGCGGCACCGGTCAGCGACGACGCCTCCTTGACGTTCCAGCGCTCGGAGATGAACGCGGTGCCGAGGCCCAGCTCCTCGCCGCGGCGGGCCTCATCGACCAGCGTTGCCGGGCCTTCCCCGCCGGCGCCGGCCAGCAGGTAGTAGCCCAACTCATCGAGAGTGCGATCGGTCAACTCCAAACTCCTTGCTGATAGCCGCAATTCCAGACTTCGGTGATCTTCCCGTCGACGACGCGAAACACCTCGATGCTGGCGACGTTCGCCGTGGTGCCGTCCTTGGCGGTCATCGACGAGTCGTAGACGATCGCGACGTGCTCGCCGTCGTCTCCGGCGGCGACGACGTTCAGATCGAACCTCAACTGGTCGAACATCGCCCAGACGTCTTCGACCCGGCTGACCGCCTGGTCGCGGGTCAGCGTATGCGCCTCACCCACCCCGTGCCGGATCACGGTGTCTGCGAACAACTCCTCGGCCAGCTTCAGGTTGTGCTGGTTCCAGACGACGAGGTTGTAGAGCTCGACGACTTCGCGGGCGGTGCGCGGGTCCGCCATCAGCCGGCCACCTCGCGCAGGAATCGATCGGTCACCCGCTGCACGCGCCGGGAGAAAATGTGCCCCACGTGGCTGCCGTCGTACCAGTACAGTTGGCCGCCCCAGCGCTCCTGCAACTCGACCGCGGGATCGCGCATCGCCATCCGGTCGTGCCAGGCGCCGACGATGAGCCGGCGGTGCGGCGGCGGTGCCGGATCCACCCGCAGTGGGTCGATCACCGAGGTCAGGTTCGCCACGTCCGGGGAGGCCAGCAGGGCGCGGAATCCGTCCCGCGACGATCCCCCGCGCCCCAAGTGTCGAGCGATCATCGCATTCAGCCCGAGGATCGGCGTGTAGAGCGCCACTGCGTCGATCTGCCTTTCCAGGTGCGAAACCAGCGCCGCGACCGGAGTCCCCATCGAAACCCCGGCTACCACAACCGCACTCGCCTGTGGTTGTACCCATCGCACCACCGCGCGGATCTCCGAGACCGAGCGCATCATGCCGGCGACGTTGCCCAAGGGGTCCATGTCGGGATAGGCGGGCCATTCCCTGCGCCGGCATCCATGACCGGGCTGCACCGGCAATGCGACGTTGAATCCCAGCTGGTGATGTATTCGGCCGATGCGGGTCAACAGCAGGTCTTCCGTGCCGCCCTGGCCGGCGCCATGCACCCAGATGAGCCACGGTCTCGGGCCGTCGGTGTGCCGGCACAGGTGCACCACCGCCCTCGCCGTTCCGCCCAGGCCCTCGGCTTCCAGCGATTTCGGCAACCCCGGATCGTGCTCGAACGTCATCCGTTCGTACGCCAGGTTGCCGATGCGCCGCCGCCGCACCGAGGTCGCCCGCAGCGGATTCGGGTCCGCGTGCGCGCGGTCGATGCCCAGGGCCGACAACTCCTCGGCCGCGGCTGTGCAGCCGGCCAGGGGGCGCATCGCCGCCGGGCCCCCGCCGAGCAGCGAAAAGCCGCTCAGCACAAGCTCGTCCAGCATGACCTCGCCGAACTGGCGCACGCCACGCGGCGACATTGGAGCCCAGCCGGTCGATTCGTTCAGGCTGGCCACCGTGCGCGGCAACAACATGCCGAGCTCGCGGGTCGCCTCCCTGGCGAGCCCCAGCCCACGGGTCACCTTCGCCATGCCACTCACCTAAGCCAGCTTGAAACCTGTGTATCCACCGGCCGCGATTTCGTCGCAGCGGCGCCGTCGATATTCGGGGATTCGGCCGGTGTAGACCCCGGAGAATCCGGCGCCGATGACGATGACGTCGCTCCGGGTGTCAGCCGCTTCAGTCACATCAACTCCTTGCCGTGCACGGGCCGGACTGCTGAAATCTATACTGTAACGGACTTAGTATCAGGCAATCGGAGGCTTCGGCGTGAAAGTGCCCTTCACCTGGAAGGTCACCGGGTGGTTCATGGTCGGGTGGTCGCCCGAATTTCCGATTGGCGAGGTGCGGCCGCTGCACTACTTCGGCGAGGATCTGGTCGCTTACCGCGACGAGTCCGGCGAGCTACACGTCTTGGAAGCGCACTGCAAACACCTCGGGGCCCACATCGGCCACGGCGGCAAGGTGCTCGGCGACTGCGTCGAATGCCCCTTCCACGGCTGGCGCTGGGGCCCGGACGGCACCAACCGGTACATCCCCTATCAACCCGACCGGCCCAACCGCGCGCTGCGGCTGCGGGTGTACCCGGTGCGCGAGCAGTACGACTGCGTGTTCATCTGGCACCAGCCGGAAGGCAAGGAGCCGCAGTGGGACATGCCGGACATCTTTAGGAAATTTCCGCAATTTGAAACCGACCCGACGGCGTATTACCGCGCGTACCCGGAGTTCTCTCGCCGCGCCGAACGCGAGCCGGTGCATCCACAGATCGTCGCGGAGAATGCCCCCGACAGCGCACATTTCGAATTCGTACACCATGCCACGGTGACGCCGCGGGTGCTGGACTGGAAGATCGTCGACCACGAGTGGCAGTTCGTCGCGGGCTGGCCGGACGCGCGCAGCGACAACCCCGACGACCTCGCGCTGCGGTTCCACAGCCACCTGTTCGGCCTGGGCGGAGCGATCAGCGTCTTCGAGGGCGCCCAGAACCATCGGCTGATCTTCACCTGCACTCCGGCCGACGATGAGTGTTCGGACCTGTTCTACTCGATCTGGTGGCCGCGGGTCCCCGGCGACACATCCGACGTACCGCAGGGCAAGCTGCGCGACGTGATCGAACAGCAATTCCTGTCCACCGTCTTCGACGATCTGCGAATCTGGCGGTACCAGAAGTACGTCGAGAATCCGGCGCTCTCCAAGGTGGACGCGAAAGGTTATATGGCATTGCGGAAGTGGGCCAAACAGTTCTACGAAGTACCGGCATGACCCCGAAACTCGCCGAGATCGCCGCACCCGAGCGCACCGCGATCGTCACACAGGAATGTCAGGGCGCCGTCATCGGGCCCCACGCCGGACTGGCGATGCTGGCCGAGGAAGCACGGCGGGTCGCCCTGCCGAACATCGTCCGGCTGTTGCCGGCGGCCCGGGCGGCCGGTGTCCGCGTCGTGCACTGCTTGGTGCAGCGGCGCCCCGACGGGCTCGGCTCCAACCACAACGCCAAGATCTTCGCCATGGGGCACGGTCAAGTCGACATCACCCCGGGCACCCCCGGGGCGGCCGTGTTGCCCGAATTGGGGCCGGAGCCAAGCGATCTGGTGCTCAGCCGCTGGCACGGCGTCGGGCCTATGGGCGGCACCGACCTGGACGCGATACTGCGCAACCTAGGGGTGTCCACCATCGTGGTCGTCGGGGTGTCGCTGAACATCGCCATCCCCAACGTCGTCATGGACGCCGTCAACGCCGCCTACCGCGTCGTCGTGCCCCGCGATGCGGTCGCCGGCATACCCACCGAATACGGAGAGGCCATCATCGCCAACACCCTGTCGCTGCTCGCGACCATCACCACCACCGACGAGTTGCTCGACGTGTGGACGCGGCCATGACCGGCACCGCACCCGGTGTTCGTGGCGGATTCCCCGACGTCAATCCCGTCGAGGACGCGCCCGAGGAACTCGGTCCGTTCGTCGCTGCGCTGCGCCGCCTGCAGGACCTGACCGTGTCCACCAAGCCCGACCCCGCGCTTTGGGCCGCCGCGACCATGCACCTGGAGAGCGCTTGCGCGCTGCTCGATGGCCACCAGGTCCCGGAGACCGAGTCGGTCGCCGGGCGAGTGCTGAGCCTGCCCGGGTTGGCCCACCCCTTGATGCCGCCCTGGATGGTGACCGAGTCAGGCCCCGACGGCGTAACCATGGCCGGCCACTTCACCACCGCACACATCGGCGGAAACAACGCCGTGCACGGCGGCATGATCCCGCTGTTCTACGACTGGCTGTTCGGGATGGTGGTCTCCACAGCGGGCACGCCACCTACCCGGACCGCATACCTGCATGTCGACTACCGAGCCATCACCCCGATCGACGAGCCGCTGACCGCCCACGGACGCATCACCCGCATCGACGGCAGGAAACTTTTCATTGACGCTACTATGACGGCCGGCAATGGAACCTTGCTCAGCGAAGCCAACGGCCTGATGGTCCGCTTGCTCCCCCACCAGCCTTGAGAGGCCTGATGTCCGACACCGCAACACAATTCACTGTCCCCGCCGTCGCGAAGGCCGTCGCGGCCGCGATTCCCGACCGGGAGCTGCTGATCCAGGGTGAACGGCGGTACACGTACGCACAGGTGCTCGAACGGTCGCAACGCCTCGCCGCGTACCTGCACTCCCGTGGGCTGGGCTGCCACACCGAACGCTCCGGGATCCCCGGCCACGAGGCCGGTCAGGACCTGCTCGGCATCTACGCCTACAACGGGAACGAATTCGTCGAGGCGCTGCTGGGCGCGTTTCAAGCCCGAGTCGCCCCCTTCAACGTCAACTTCCGCTACGTCAAGAGCGAGCTGCAGTATCTGTTGGCGGATTCGGGGGCGACCGCGCTGATCTACCACGCCGCCTTCGCGCCACGGGTGGCCGAAATCCTGCCGGACCTCCCGCAGCTGCGGGTCCTGATCCAGATCGCCGATGACTCCGGCAACGAATTGATCTACGGCGCAGTGGATTACGAGACCATCATCGCGTCCTCCACGCCGGAGCCACCCCCGGTGCAGCCTTCGCCCGACGACCTGTACGTCCTGTACACGGGCGGCACGACGGGCATGCCGAAAGGTGTGCTGTGGCGCCAGCACGACATCTTCATGACGTCCTTCGGAGGGCGCAACCTGATGACCGGCGAGCCGTTCGGGTCCGTCGAGGAGATCGCGGCGGGAGTGGTCGCGGGCCCCGGCACCAAGTTGATGATCCTGCCGCCGCTGATGCACGGCGCGGCCCAGTGGAGCGTGATGACGGCGATCACGACCGGGCAGTCCGTCGTCTTCCCTTCGGTCGTCGATCGTCTGGACGCCGACGAGGTCGTCCGCACCATCGAGCGCGAGCGCGTGACCGTGGTGACGGTGGTCGGCGACGCGATGGCCCGCCCCTTGGTCGCCGCCATCGAGAAAGGGATTGCGGACGTGTCGTCGCTGGCGGTGGTCGCCAACGGCGGCGCGCTGCTCACCCCGTTCGTCAAGCAACGGTTGATCGAAGTCCTGCCGAACGCCGTCGTCGTCGACGGTGTCGGATCCTCGGAAACCGGCGCGCAGATGCACCACATGTCCACTTCGGGAGCGGTGTCCACCGGCACCTTCAACGCCGGCCCGGACACGTTCGTGGCGGCCGAGGATCTGGCCACCATCCTGGAGCCGGGCCACGACGGCATGGGCTGGCTGGCGCAACGCGGCTACGTCCCACTGGGCTACAAGGGTGATGCGGCCAAGACCGCCAAGACATTTCCCGTCATCGACGGCGTGCGTTACGCGATTCCCGGCGACCGGGCCCGCCACCATCCCGATGGCAAGATCGAACTGCTGGGCCGCGATTCGGTGACGATCAACTCGGGCGGCGAGAAAATTTTCGTCGAGGAGGTCGAGACCGCCATCGCGTCGCACCCGGCGGTGGCCGACGTGGTGGTCGCCGGCCGTCCCAGCGAGCGGTGGGGCCAGGAGGTCGTGGCCGTCGTCGCGCTGGCCGAAGGCGCCCGCGCGGACGCCGAGGAGTTGGTCGCCCACGCCGGTCAATCGCTGGCCCGCTACAAACTACCCAAAGCGATCGTGTTCCGCGCGGCAATCGAGCGCAGCCCGTCGGGCAAGGCCGACTACCGGTGGGCGCGCGAGCAGGCGGTGAACGGCTGACTGTAAAGGTCGACCACCGACCGTCGCGGCCTCCACCGCGAATGTGTTGAGACTGACTTGATTTGATCGCTGATTGTCTCGAATTCGTCCGGGGCACGGCGATTGTTGAGCCTCTCGGGAGGTCTACGCTCGACTGCATGGCCGGCCCCGACGGTTTTCATCCCGATTTCACCCCCAATGCCCAGCAGCATGTACAGCGCAATCGCGTCCGCCACGTCAAGTCAACCGAACTTGATGCCACCACAGCGCAGACGGACGGCATGCAGCGCTTCGCCGCGCTGAGTGGATCCACCGTGGGTAGCGAAAAGCTCTGGATGGGAGAAACCTTGGCGTCGCCGGGCAGCGTCTCGGCCAACCATCACCACGGTGATTCCGAGACGATGATCTACGTCCGCAGCGGGCATCCCGAGTTTGTGTTCTTTGACGGGGAGCGCGAGGTTCGGGTCCGGACCGATCCTGGCGATTACGTCTTCGTACCCCCACATCTGCCCCACCGTGAGGAGAATCCCGATCCAAACACACCGGCAGAGTTGGTCATTGCCCGCAGCAGCCAAGAGGCGATCGTCGTCAACCTGCCGGCGCTGTACGCGTTGTAGCCCAGCGGGTCCAAAGCATCTCCACCCGCGCTCGCGTCCTGGGGCTCAGCGTGGGATCTCGTTGTAGTGGTGTTCCTCGTAGTCGGACTTCAAGTATCCGTTGACGGTGTCGTTGAAGTTGATCCAGTGCGGCGTTTTGCCATGGGCGACAAGGCTCTCCTGTGAGGCCCAGTGTTCGACGAGGACGTAACTGTAAGGATCATGGGCGTTGCGCCACAGTTGATACAGGCCGCAGCCGTCTTCCTTGTTGGACTCAACCACCATGTGGTTCAACAGCTTCAGAAAATCGGCTTCGTGCGCTTGCGCCACGTCGAAGAAGACATTCAAGATGATCACGCCGCGCGTCCCTTCGTACCGCCGGTTACCTCGATGAATTCGCGCAGGCACGACAGGAGCGCCTCGGGTTGTTCCTCGGCGATCCAGTGTCCCGAATTTTCGATGGGCCGGACCGTGACGTTGTCGGCGACCTCCAAGAGCATGGCCTCGGCGATCGGTACGAAGAAGCTCGCGGTCCCGCCCAGTCCGAGAACCGGCAACGTGAGCTTGCCCTGCTCCGCCAGAATGCGTCGGTTGTCGGACGCGTCCTGCTCGAAGGCGCGGAACAATTCGAGGCCGGCACGCATGGCTCCCGGGGCCGTGTAGTCAGCGACGTATCGCTGCGCGTCCGATATTGAGATCGCGTCGGGATTGGCGCTCAGGCGCTGGTAAAACGAACGTAGGTAAGGGAATTCGCTTCCAGCGATGAGCGTCTCGGCGACGTTGTCGGCCGCCCCGTGCAGGTGGAAGTGCCAGAGTTTATTCGCGCTGTACTTGGTCGTGGCCACGCTCTCGTACGCATTGGTCCCCGGGATCGGCGCCTCCATGAGCACAAGACGTTCGACGTCGGTCGAGTACAGGCAGGCGTAGGCGTAGGCGACCATCAGCCCGAGGTCGTGGCCTACCAAGGTGATGGGCTTCTGCACACCGAGATGGTCGAGCAGGGCCTTGATGTCACCTGCCATGGTTTGTTTGTCGTAGCCGCCGGGTGGCTTGGAGGACCCCCCGGCACCTCGGTAGTCGGGAGCGACGACGAACCAGCCGTCCTCGTGCAAGGGCCCTATGACATGGCGCCATTCCCACCAGGTCTGGGGCCAGCCGTGCAGCAGCACCACGGTTCGATCGTCGCCACCGTGACTCGGCGGGGTACCCGCGGTCACGTAATGGATCCTGACATCCGCGTGGTCGAACATGTTGTGGTTGAACGTCGGCATCGTTGTCCCCTCCACGGTAGAAGGCTGCTACGGAGGCCTTCTGGACTCTTGAAGGCGATGGTAGAAGCGCTCGCGTTGGGTGAATTGCTCCTGGCTGGAATCGATCGGTGATTGACCAGTTCTCCTCGGCGGCACGCCGAACACCACTGGGCCACGGGCCCCGAGGGGCGGCAACCCATGTTCGCGGCAAACCGGGGACACCGCGGCGGGCGACGCGTGCGACAGCGCTTGGCCCAGCCCGACGCTTGGCGGCCTCGCGGGTCCGGTTTTAGGATTGCGATCAAGCAACGGGGCCCTCGCCTGCCAGGTGAAAGGAAGTCTTCCCCATGGCCATCGTCCTCGATACCGACCCTGTCGACCCGGTGGAACGCTCCGATTACATGCACTGGGCGATGGGCGCGGCCATGGTGTCTGTCGAATGGCATTGGGTGGAAGACGGCCCGGGCGCGACCGCTCACGGGCTGGTCACGCCGCTCGGTGACCTGACCGTCTGCGTCGGAGAGACGACCGCCAACAGGGTGGTCCGGACACCAGCGCTGGCGCGCGATGGCGCCGAGCCCACAGTCTTCGTCAATCTGCAGCTGGCCGGTACCGCGATGGTGGTGCAGGAGGACAGGGAGGCGGTTCTGCACCCCGGTGCGATGGCGCTGTACGACTCCAGCGCCCCCTACACGTTGCTCAACCCCGAGGGCATGGGTGGGGAGTTCTTCCAGATTCCCCACTCCGCGCTCGCTTTGCCGACTGAACTGATCCGCGAAGCGTGCGCCGTGCCGCTTATCCCTGAGCATCCGCTGGCCACGTTGACCTTCGATCACCTCCGGCGGGTGGCGGCCGATCCGAGCCTGTTCACCGCGGTCAACGGCGATCTCGTCGCGCACCCGAGCATCGAACTGCTTCGCGCGGTGATCACGACCCAGTTGGGCTATGCAGAGCGCGCGGCCGAACCCCTCGCCAACACGCTGCTCGTCCGGATTCTGGACTACGTGTCTCGACATCTGCGCGATCCGGAGCTCAACGCCGAACGCATCGCAGCGGCACACTTCGTCTCGGTGCGGCATCTCTACCAAAAGTGCGCCGACGCCAACATCAGCCTGGCCGAGTACATCCGTACCCGGCGGTTGGAAGCCGCGCGCCACGAGCTGGGCCGGAGCGACGCGACGGTGACCATCGCCAGTGTCGCGCGTCGGCACGGATTCTCCGACATGTCGAGTTTCAGCCGCGCCTTCCGCGCCGCATACGGACTGTCCCCGCGGGAC